>WLEX01000076.1 GCA_009704065.1 Actinomycetota bacterium | reverse complement strand
TTCACCGGTTCCGGTTTTAACCACATACCCGGTTTCAAGAACGTAACCGCGATGGGCAGTACGTAATGCCTGCGTAGCATTTTGCTCCACCATAAGAACAGAGATGCCCTCAGAGTTGATTTGCTTCACGATGCTAAAAATCTGTGCAATCAGCATGGGAGCCAAACCCATGGATGGTTCGTCGAGCAACATGAGCCGTGGGCGACTCATGAGTGCACGGCCAATAGCGAGCATCTGCTGTTCGCCACCCGACAGGGTGCCACCAAACTGTGTCATACGTTCACCGAGGCGTGGGAATAAATGAACTACGTGTTCGAGATCGGCTGCTTTGTGATCGCTCTTGTACCCGCGAATGTAGGTACCCATCTCTAAGTTTTCGCGCACGGTCATGCCGGGGAAAATTCCGCGACCTTCTGGAGCCTGGCAGATTCCCATCTTCACACGGTCGTGTGGAGCCATGTTCGTGATATCGACACCTTCAAACATGATGCGGCCTTGGGCAACTGGACGCACACCAGAAATGGTGCGCATCGTGGTTGTTTTACCAGCACCATTTGCACCAATAAGCGAAACAATTTCGCCTTCATTGACATTGAAAGAGATGCCTTTGATGGCTTCGATCTTGCCGTAGAACACATGTAGGTCTTGTACCTCAAGCAGCATCGTCGGGTACTCCTAGGTAGGCAGCGATGACGTCGGGATTGTTGCGCATCTCTTCGGGTAAACCTTCTGCAATCTTGCGACCGAAGTCGAGAACTGCAATACGGTCGGAAATTTTCATAACGACGTTCATGTCGTGCTCAATGAGTAACACGGTGTAACCCTGGTCGCGAATCTTCAGCACCAATTCGTTCAGTTCTTGTTTTTCAGCAGGGTTGAAACCAGCAGCTGGTTCGTCGAGGCACAGCAATTGTGGGTTAGTTCCGAGCGCTCGTGCAATTTCAAGACGTCGCTGATGTCCATATGGCAAGTTACGAGCGGCAACTTCGGCGTAATCATCGATACCGATGAATTTCAACAGTTCGTGAGCTCGCTCACGGCCTTCTTTTTCTTCGCGTCGGCTACGGGGGCCACCAAGAATGGCGCCAACAACACTTGTCTTATTGTGAGCATCGATACCCACCATGACATTTTCTACTGCAGACATATCGGGGAACAAACGAATGTTCTGAAATGTACGAGCAATGCCACGTTTTGTAATTTGGAATCGCTTCAAACCAAGCAAAGATTTGTTGTCGAACGACACCGTTCCCATTGTGGGCGCATAAACACCCGTAATCACATTGAAACAGGTTGTCTTGCCGGCGCCGTTTGGACCAATGAGACCAAGAATTTCACCTTTATTGATATGCAATGAAACATTGTCGAGAGCTGTAACACCACCAAATTGCATAGTGACTTGATCAACGGAAAGAAGTACCTCAGACATTGGTGTCACCCTTCTCTGCGATACCGGCCGCTGCTGTGCGGCGGGGAATGATTCCTTGTGGCCTAAAGACCATGACCAGAACTAGCACCACACCGAATACGAAATAACGGCGAGTAGAGAAGCCGCGGAAGCGTTCAGGAATCCATGCAACCAAAATGCCACCCATGATGACGCCGTACATGCTTCCGGTTCCACCGAGCACTACTGCTGCAAGGAACAGAATAGATAATTGCAGTTGGAAGTTATCGGGGTTTACGAATCCGACTTTGCTGGCGTACAACGCTCCGGCAAGGCCACCAATGGCAGCGCCAATAGCGAACGCCCACAACTTGAACTTGAAGGTGTTCACGCCCATGAGTTCGGCTGCATCTTCATCTTCGCGTACTGCAGACCATGCACGACCCACACGGCTGTTTTCAAGTCGTGACAGCACAAATATGACAATGAGGATGACCGTGAAGCCTAAATACCAGTAGGGCTTCGCATTCAAAACGCTGAACTCGAATGGCCCAAAACTCGGTGGTCGTGCAATTTTGTTAATGCCTCGTGGCCCACCGAGCCAGTCAGAGTTGTTGGCAGTGATACGAATAATTTCACCAAAGCCCAAGGTGACGATGGCTAAGTAGTCGCCGCGTAATCGCAATGTAGGCGTGCCGAGAACTACTCCGGCGATCATTGCCATGAGAATAGAGAGAGGCATTGCCGCGATCCACGGCCATGAAAACTGACCAGATGTCATGACAGCAGTGGTGTACGCACCAACTGCATAAAAGCCGACATACCCAAGGTCGAGAAGCCCTGCAAAGCCAACCACCACGTTGAGACCAAGAGCCACAAGAATAAACATCATGATTTGGTCGGTAAGAACATTTTCAAAACTGGTGCCTGGTGTATTGACGATCCAACCAAGCACAGGAACATCGGGCCAGTACGGGGTGAGATAACACGCCGCGATAAGTAATGCACCAAGCGACCAACGAGCCGACTTAGGCAATGCGCGAAAGCGTGAACCCACGCGCAGTTGAGGTGCGGTTCGTTGACGGAATGATTCGGTGAGGCTCATACGCGTGCCTTGCCAAGAGATTCGCCGAGTATTCCGGTTGGGCGGAACATGAGCACGGTGAGAAGAACAATGAATGCGATGACGTCTTTCCATTGGCCACCAAAAATTGCTGAGCCATAGTTTTCAGCAAGACCTAGAACAATGCCGCCAAGAAGCGCACCCTTAATGTTTCCGATACCACCGAGTACTGCAGCGGTAAAACTCTTGACACCGAGCAGGAAACCGATATTGAAACGTGTTTGGTCGTACACCAAGGTAAACATCATTGCTGCACCACCAGCCATGGCACCACCCAACAAGAATGTGACCAAAATGACCGAGTTGACATTGACACCAAGAATGCGGGCGGTCTCTGCATCTTGTGCGACAGCGCGAATACCGCGGCCAAGGCGAGTGCGATTTACGAACAACAACAAAGAGGTCATCATGAGAATTGCGCCTAACGCGACGATGACATAGTCGATGCGTACATCGGCTCCGAGAAAGTTGAATAGCACTTTCTTTTCAAGAACTCGCGGAGTTTTGTAGATCACACGCTCATCAGGACCCCATGTAGCTACAGCCTCAGCTAACGCCATAGAAGATCCAATGGCGGAGATAAGGAACGCAAGTCGGGGCGCTTGGCGACCTTTACGAAAGATGCGCACGTACACCACAGATAATGGCCCTGTGATAACAGCGGCAATGGCTAAGTCGACCATCATGCTGTCGGTAAAAAGAAAGGATGCAATGAGACCAGTGAGAAATGCGAGGACAACAGCACCATACGCATCGCCAGCGCCGCGTAATGGCCGATACGCCGTGCGCTCGAGCACCACAGCCCCGGCACCCGATACAACCATGGCAGCAACTGTGCTCGCCACAAGAATTGCTACCAACATGAGTCCACTGCGATACGGGTATTGACCATCTTCAAAGAGCGAGATGCCAAAGACTTTTGTGAGAGAGATGAGCACACCAAAGGTGCCCACCATAAATATTTCAGAATGTGCAAAGTTGATGAGGCGCAAGACGCCGTACACCATTGTGTAACCAAGTGCTACAAGGGCGTAGATAAGCCCGAGCACAATGCCCGAGACCGTGAGGTCCCAGAAGGTTCTATAAATCAGCCAGTTACTCATACTTTTCTATTTCGATTAGTTCCACGATATTGCAGTGGCGGCTGGGAACGAATTCCCAGCCGCCACGAGCAACGTTCTTAGATCGGATCTACCGACCTACGATCACTTGATGTCAGCGACGTAGGTGATTTTTCCGCTCTCAACTTTGTACATGTAAATGGTTGAAGCTTCAGTAGCTTCGCCATTTGCAGCAAACTTGATCTGCTTGGTGATACCAGCAGCATCGTACTTGTTTACTGCAGCTTGTACTGCTGCACGGTCCTTAGCGCCACCCTTGATGACATTGAGGAGTACGTTTGCAGCGTCGTAGTACTCAGCACCGTAGGTGCCAGGAACTTCTTTGTAAGCCTTTTCCCAAGCTGCGATGAAGTCTGGGCTTCCGTCCTTACATGGGCAAGCGATGAGTGCGCCTTCGGCAGCTGGGCCTGCAGCATCTGCATATCCAGCCTGATCCTTAACACCGTCACCGAATACAAGTGTTGCCTTAACACCAGCATCACGAAGTTGTGTTGAAAGCTTTACTGCTTCACCGTAGTAACCACCGAAGAAAATTACGTCTGGGTTTGCATCTTTCATCTTCGAAACAGCTGCTGAGAAGTCTGCAGCCTTTGGATCGATTGAATCAGTAGCTTTTACAGTTGCGCCAGCTTCTTTCTTCACTGCGTCTGCGAGACCCTTACCGTAATCGGAAGCGTCATCGACGATGCCGATTGACTTAGGTGCAAGTGCGCCAACGATGTACTTAGCAACTGCTGGACCTTGAGCCGCGTCGTTAGCAAGAATACGGTGGAAGACTTTGAAGCCTTGATCCTGAATGGTTGCGTTTGTTGCTGAACCGGTGATTGTTGCGAGGCCAGCCTCGTCGTACAACGGAAGAGCAGCAAGTGACTCACCAGAGAATCCAGGACCGACAAGGCCAAGGATTGTTGCGTCGTCGATAACTGACTGTGCAACTGCAGGTGCCTTTGCAGGATCACCTTGTGTGTCGAATGTCTTGAGAGTGACGCAAGCGTCTGGGTTTGCAGCATTGAATTCGTCAACAGCAAGTTGAGAACCCTTGAGCATTGGTGCACCAAGGTTTGCAGCGTCACCAGTTTCTGGGAACTGCAAAGCAATGCTTGCAACAGGTGCTTCGCAGGTTGATGCTGGTGCTTCAGCGGCGACGGTGGTGTCGGAAGCTGAATCATCGGAACCGCCGCAAGCGACAGCTACGAATGAAAGGCTCACGAGAACCGCACCGGCGCGTAGCAGGTTGGATTTCTTCATGTGTTTTCTCCCCCTAGGAGACATGGTGGCGGGTGCCACCGTTACTGGGTAGTAGAGCCAAGTTACAGGGGTGTGTAACAAAAGGTCAACGGGCAGCCAGCATTTTCACAAGGTGAACAATGTCCATATGGCTGTTATAGAGAGGTGCACAGCCGAAACGCATGAGATCGGGGGGTCTAAAATCGGCTATAACCCCCTGTTCGGCCATCGTTTCAACAAGAGCCTTTCCGCCCGCAAACCCAAGCGCCACATGGCTTCCCCGCGATTCGGGGTCTCGCGGGGTGCCCAAAGAGAAGCCCTTTTCGGCCAAAAACGCATCGAAAAGGTCAATAAAGAAGGTGGTGAGGCTTTGGCTCTTTGCCCGCAGTTCGACCATTGATACCCCGGAGAAAATCTCGAGGGCGGCTTCGAGAGATTTCATACTCAATACGTTCGCCGTACCCGTGAGGTACCGGTCAATCCCCACAGCCGGGCGAAAACTGGTCTCGAACTCGAAGGGGAACTCATGACCCCACCAGCCCTGAAGGGGCTGCGACGCTGTATCCAGTAATCGTGGTGCCACATATATAAAGGCAGGTGCTCCAGGGCCGCCATTGAGATATTTGTACCCGCACCCCACAGCGAAGTCGACATCGAGAGCAGTTACATCGAACGGAACAGCTCCTGCCGTATGTGCAAGGTCCCACACCACGAGCGCACCATGAGAATGCGCGGCAAGAGTAATGCCCTCAGCATCGAGCAACTGAGCGCTTCGGTAATCAACATGTGTTGCAGTGACCACAGCCGTGCGCTCAGAGATTGATTCGATAATACGATCTGCCGGAACCGCAATCAGCGTGAGATTGTTTTGATCGGCCACACTTTGTGCAATGTAAATATCGGTGGGAAAATTATTGATATCAATAACAATCTCTGTTCGATCAGGACGCAACGCCACTGCAGACATAAGAGCTTTGTGCACATTGATAGAGGTGTTATCGCACACAGTTACGGTATTGGGAGAGGCGCCGATAATCGGTGCAAGGACGTTTCCAATACGTGCAGGCATTGCAAGCCAATCTTCATTCCACGATCGAATCAAACGTTCACGCCATTCGAATTCAATAGTACGAGTTAACACTTCACGCGAGCGATACGTAAGAGGCCCTAACGAATTGCCATCGAAGTACACAATGCCATCTGGAATATCGAATTGGCCTCGCAACGAAGCAAGCGTGTCTGAAGCATCTAATTGAGAGGCGAGTTGTTCTGCGTCGGTGAAATTCATGATGCCTTCGTACCTAGGTGATGCAATGTCCAGTCTCCCACCACTGTTCCACGGCGCAACAAATCGTAGGGAAGATTAAAATG
>WLEX01000075.1 GCA_009704065.1 Actinomycetota bacterium | reverse complement strand
CTTCTATTGCTGGCGCACGACATGCAGATGTTTTAGTAGAAGTTGCAACCGAGCGATTGTTGGCAATGGCGATGCGCGGCAAACAACGAACGGAAGAAATTCAACTTGCAGGTCCTCCTCCAAGGGTTATAGAGGTTCGCGGTATTCCGCTTGAAGATGGTGGTGCGCTAGCGGTGATTGACGACATCACAGAGAGATGGCGTATCGATCAAGTCCGAACAGACTTTGTCGCCAATGTGAGCCACGAACTCAAGACACCAGTAGGAGCAATTTCGGTATTAGCGGAAACAATCGAAGGGGAGACCGACGATGAATTGGTACTCCGTTTGACCGGTCGCATGGTGATTGAAGCGCAACGCATGTCGCGCACCATCGATGATTTGCTAGAACTCTCTCGCATCGAACTAGGTGGAGAAATGTCTGCATCCAATATCAATTTGGGCGATGTTGTTCGAGATGCAATCGAGAGAGTTTCACCCATAGCTTTGCGAAAAGGAGTTCCGCTCGAGCTTCAGCTCGGTGAAGAGAAGCACATCGTGTGGGGAGACTTTTTTCAACTTGTGTCCGCGGTGAGCAACCTGGTTGAAAACGCCGTGAAATATAGCGAAGAAGGTAATTCAGTACTTGTTCGAGTGACCAGTGAAGGCGGCACTCACATCGTTGAGGTGGAAGATCACGGAATTGGTATCCCCGCAGACAGCATTGATCGTATCTTTGAACGGTTTTATCGGGTCGATAGGGCGAGAAGCAGAGGCACAGGTGGAACAGGTCTTGGACTCTCCATTGTGCGCCATGTGGCCAATAATCATGGCGGGGAGGTGAACGTGAGGTCTCGTGAAGGTGAAGGATCTACGTTTACCCTGGTGCTACCACGCTCAAAGGCCCTTTCATGAGGCACGATGTAGGTGCATGGTGAACGCACGAACAACAAATGGAATGCCCACGGTGCTCGTGGTGGAAGACGAAGAGTCGTTTATCGAGGCATTACAGGTGGGACTAAAGCGCGAAGGATTTCGAGTAGAAGTTGCACGTGATGGAATGCAAGCTCTTGAGATGTTCGATTTAGTGCAGCCCGATTTGGTGTTGCTCGATGTGATGTTGCCCAAAATGTCTGGCATCGACGTGTGCCGTCAATTACGTAAAAAGACATTAACCCCGATCATTATGGTGACTGCCAAAGGTGCCGAGATCGACACTGTTGTAGGTCTTGAAGTGGGTGCAGACGATTACGTCACAAAGCCATATCGACTTCGCGAACTCACAGCACGTATGCGCGCCGTAATGCGAAGAGTTCCCACCGAACGTGGCGGAGAACTGTCGGGCTCTTCACTTGAAGTAGGTGATGTTGCGCTAGATCCCGATCAACATGAAGTAGTTATTCGTGGTGAATCACAGCAGTTGCCGCTGAAAGAATTCGAACTTCTCCATATTTTGTTGGCGAATGCCGGACGTGTATTGCCTCGCGAAACTCTCATCGATCGTGTGTGGGGTAGTGATTATGTGGGTGACACCAAGACTCTCGATGTACATATCAAGCGTTTGCGTTCCAAGATTGAAGATGACCCTGCGAATCCAACACGGATTATTACTATTCGTGGCTTGGGATACAAGTACGACAAACAGCGTTCGGCGTAACATTTACGCGTGACCAACGCGCGAGAACCCCAACTGTCTCCATCGGGACTGCCAATGGTGACTCCGTTTGTTCGCCTGTCACGAGTGCATGCACTGATGGTGGCTGGTGAAACTGCCATGGCGGTTGCGCTTGCTGATTCCCTCTTTCTTTCAATTAGTCCGGATGCAGCACGCACAAAAGTGATTTTGTTTTTAGCAGTCAGCATGGCTCCATTCGCTGTGGTTGCTCCCTTCGTTGGACCAGTAGTTGATCGCATGCGTGGTGGGCATCGCATGGTGGTGTTGCTCGTAGGTCTCCTGCGTGCTGCGGTTCTAATCGGAATGGCGTTCTCGCTTGATTCGTTAACTCTCTTTCCCTTGGCATTTGCGGCACTGATTTTGTCGAAGACATATGCAATTGCAAAATCTTCTCTGGTGCCTGGAACAATTTCCGGAACTGAGGGTTTGGTCGATGCCAATAGCAAGCTTGGGCAAGTTGCTGGAATCACAGGATTTGTGGTGGCAGTCCCTTCCGCTATTTTGCAATTGATCAGTACGCAAGCCACGCTTGGGCTCGGTGTGTTGGTGTTTTTAGCTGCTGCTCTCAATGCATACAGATTGCCCAAAGTGGTCACTGCTGCAGCCGCTGCAACTAGTGCCGAAGTAGAAGAACTCCATTCCAGTTCGGTTTTATCAGCGGCTTTGGCGATGCGAGTCTTGCGCGGAGTTGTCGGATTTATGTTCTTTCATTTGGCCTTTTGGTTACGCAGAGAAATTGCTGGCACCGCCTGGTTCGGACTGGCAATTGCGCTCTCAGGCCTTGCCACACTGGCTGCAAACTTTGCAGGCCCACATGTTCGTCATCGCATGCGCGTAGAGATGATGTTGCTCGCGGCATTAATTGCTGTCAGCATCGCGGGTATCGGTGCAGCATGGTACGACCGTGTTGTCGGCGGAATCTTGCTCGCAGCATTAGTTAATGCAGCAGCTGCATTAGGTCGGTTGGCTTTTGAAGCAACTGTGCAAAGCGGGGCACCCGATGCAAATAGAGGCCGAGCCTTTGCAAGATTTGAGACCCAGAATCAAATGGCGTGGGTCATTGGCGGGATCATCCCAGTGATCTTTTCTCCCGCGGGATGGTTGGGTTTTGCCATTGTGGGGTTCGTGGGAATTGCCGGAACCATCACATTTGTACGGATGGGCGGAATTACTTTTCGGTCTCGAGCCGTGCGAGCCAGAGACCGGGAGCGTCGATCTCATTCGGAGTAGGGAGGAAAGGTGCTGCTGTCAGCATCTGTGGCAAAGCTGCAGTGCCCTCTCGTTCAACAACTCCTTCGATGAATGCTCGACCACGTTGTTGCTGCACTCGACTCTGCGAAATACCAAGCAGCTGTTGCACAAGATGGGAACTATTGCCCACATTTACCCTACGTCGACGTACTGCCTCAGATATGGGGGATGATGCGCCGAGAAGTTGTGCGCTCACCGTGTCGACAACAAAATCGATGTATCCCGAGACAGCAGCAATATGCGCATCGAGTACGGGTGCCATTGATTCTTGTTCGGGTGTGCGTACCGCCCCCATTAAAACCATGGGATCAGAGAACATGGATTGAATGTGCGCCATCGCATCGTCTTGTGACGGATCGATGTCACTCATGCTGTCCATCAGTGCTTCGGGGTTTGGTCGAAATGCAGATACGTGAGCTTGAATTAATGCAGTGAGACCATCGGTAATGGCTGGTGAATGAAGGATTGCGTGCGATGCGAGCTCATGAATGAGAACCCACATGCGCATATCGTCTTCTGCAATTTCCCATTCGTGTGCAAACGAATCAACTGATGAAGAGACAATAAGAATTTCTGATGCATGGGGACGTGCCAATGGCAGTTCGTATTGACCCAGTGCATGACTGGCTAACGAGCCAATCATGGAGCCAATCGACATTCCCATCATGGAAGGGGCCATCATGCCTGTGAGATTGGCAAGCATTGCTGCCATAGGGTCATCGGGTGTCTCTGCAGGTGTATCGCGCGTACCAAGAGCTGTGGCGAGATTGGTAAATAGAGGTCGCAAATCGGACAAGGTGCGCTGCGCCCACCGTGCTCTCGTGGATGTGAGGATTTCAGTATGTCGATCGTGGGGGCCAGTAGAGAGTGACGTAATTGCTCGGACATGCAAGTCGGCAATATCGGCAAGTGCGTTGTAGGCCAATCGAGTCTTGGTATCGGGTTCTGGGTCTGGGGTATCGCCCACAGCACCGAGTTGTGCGAATTGTAGAGCTAGGTCCCAATTGAGCGGCCCTTGTTGCCCCATGGCACGCATCATGTCGTTGAGGAAGGGAATACCGCCGAACGGATTAGGAGGAGTGATATCGCCATCGGACATAGGGTCAGGCTATTCGGCGATGAAGAGAGATGGCGGTCACTTTTGTACGTTCACATTGGTCAAAATGCTTCGGATGGTGTTTTCGTTCAACATCCATGTTCCGTGATTACGACGGACAACGATTCCCACCAATTGGCCGTTCTTATTGACGACTGATGCGACACCACGTATGACCTCGCTTGTATCGATAGGAAGATCCTTCGTCACATTGTTAAAGCTGATACTTGGTGAAAAATGCTGTGTCAGAAAAGAATCGGCAATGAGGTATTCGGGGGTATCTGTGAGAGCGCTGATGGATAGAAGCGAAGCGGGGTCCACCGAAGGGGCCATTTCTGGTTGCATTTTTGCTTTCAGAATTGCAACACCAGCAACTTCATCTGTGGCAATCACAGTGGCCGCAGTGTGAGAAGTCGACGGATGGGAGAGGTGCATTGGTTCGGCAGGGTTAATTGCTTCTAAAGCCACAATCCAACAGTCGTGCCCAATATGAAGCGCAGAGGTTTCCCCCTTGCTACTCGTCAGCACATAGGAATTCTGAGCGAAGGAACCTTTCACCAGCGAGGCAGTGTCACGACTGACAGACAGTGGCTCGACATCGTCGCGGTAGGCACTGATTCCTTTAGGAATTGCAACGGCAAGTACGGCCAGTGAGGCGACGATACTGACGGTTGCGGTGAGTGCCGTGAGCCTGCGACTAACGGGAGGAGTCGATGCAAGGTGTTCGACGCGGGCGGCATTGGCTATTTCCGAAGGATGCCGCCAGGACCGGTCGTATGCCGGTGAGGGCGAAGAGTTTTCGGAATCAAAATCGTCGGCGCTCACAAGGGAGAAACACTAATCGCGAAATTCCATCTTGTGATGGCGCCATCACAGCCTTGGCCTATATGGGTAGGAGTACGATTAGGGAATGGAAGTACCCGTGGTTGGAGATGAATGGTTCGCACTGACCACCTCCGAGCTACCCATAGGTGATATCTATTCCTGGGCAGTGCGTCCCGATTGCGGTGCGGTGGTTCTTTTTTCAGGCACCGTACGTGACTATGCAGATGGCCGCACAGATGTGACATCGCTTGAATATGAGGCATATGAAGATGCTGTGCTCCCCGTGTTCCAAAAGATTGCAATAGAGACTCGGCATCGATTTCCCGATGCAAAACGAATTGCCATTCTTCACCGAATTGGAGAGTTGCAACTGAGTGAGTCCTCGGTGGTGGTCGCAGTCTCGTCGGGTCATCGTCCCGCAGCATTTGATGCGGCTCGCTTTGCAATTGATGCATTAAAAGAAAGTGCACCAATTTGGAAGAAAGAAAATTGGCGTGAAGGTTCTGATTGGGGAACCGGTGCACACGGCATTGTTAATCCACAACAAGTGACAGGTACCTCATCATGATCGCAGTTTCTTTTCTTACCGAACTGTTTGCATTTCTTGCTGTTCTATCCGGCTCAACTTTGTTGGTGCTGATTTATCTTGATAACAGAAAAGTTCGGATTGATGACGGAATTGCAAAATTCCGTCGCCACATCGATGCTCTTTCACCCGAAGCTCGCCGTAACTCGGTGCACTTCAATAACCCCGACGACAGGCGAGAGTAATGAACAAGTTGTTCAATGAATTTGTAGGTATTTATGGCTCGTGACCTTGCAATCGACCTTGGCACAGCAAACACATTGGTGTACATGAAGGGCAAAGGTATTGTGCTCAATGAGCCTTCTGTTATTGCCGTAAATCGCCAATCGGGGGAAGTGCTCGCCACAGGTCATGATGCCTGGGACATGATTGGTCGTACTCCTAGTTACATTGTCGCAGTGCGACCGTTGCGTGGTGGAGCCATCACCGACTTCGACATCACGGAGCGAATGATTCGTCTCTTGCTACAACGTGTTGGTGTTTCAAAGTTTTCACGCCCCAAAGTTGTTATCTGCGTACCATCAGCAATTACTGAAGTGGAACGCAGAGCAGTTACCGATGCAACGCGACGCGCCGGTGCATCCGACGCGCAACTCATAGAACAACCGATGGCTGCAGCTATTGGTGCGAATCTTCCCGTTGATGAGCCAGTAGGAAACATGATCATCGACATCGGCGGTGGTACTACGGAAACTGCTGTTATCAGTCTTGGTGGCGTAGTGGCACTCGAAGCTATTCGAGTGGGAAGTTTTGATATTGATGCGGCGATTCAAAGTTATGTGCGTCGCGAACATGGCGTTGCAATTGGTGAGCGCACTGCAGAAGAAATCAAAATTCAAATTGGTTCGGCTGAACCTGGCCCAAACGATCGCAGTGCCGAT
>WLEX01000074.1 GCA_009704065.1 Actinomycetota bacterium | reverse complement strand
GGTTTCTATGTTACTGCTGCAATGTTTAGTGGGGGCGATAGGTGCCAATTGAGGACACTAATTCGATGGCGGGTGCACCAATAACCGACAAGCAATCGGGAATTGCGGCGATGACTGCGGTGAGGCATTCGGCAATAGCAGTGGGTTTACCTGGCAAAGCGCTGATGAGAGCCGCCCCACGTATTCCCGCAGTTTGGCGGGACAGGATTGCGGTGGGAATAAGGCCAATCGATACGGCGCGCATAGCTTCACCGAACCCGGGCAACATTTTGGAGCACACGGCATGCACTGCTTCGGGGGTTACATCGCGGGGCGATGGCCCCGTGCCACCAGTGGTGACCACGAGTGAGCAATTCTGCACATCGATGAGGTCGATAAGGGTGGCAGAAATGGTGTCTTGATCATCAGGGATGAGGCAATCGACGTATTCGATAGGAGACGTGATGCAACCAGACAGGAACTGATGAATGGCGGGAGCACCCTTGTCTTCGTAGACGCCCGTTGATGCACGATCCGAAACCGACACAACTCCGATGCGCACGGTCATGGCTTAGTGCTGGTGTTCGAGCCAGCGCTCGCAATCGAGAGCGGCCATACAGCCAGATCCGGCAGCAGTAATTGCCTGACGATATGTGTGGTCTTGCACGTCACCACAGGCAAAGATGCCTTCGATGTCTGTGTAGGTAGAACCATCACGCGTGAGCAAGTAACCAGAGTCTTCCATGTTGAGAACATTTTGGAAGATGGCAGTGTTTGGCTTGTGACCGATTGCAATGAACAAACCGGTGACTGCAAGTGGGCTTGATTCACCTGTGACTGTGTCGGTGAGTGTGACACCGGAGAGTGATTGTTCACCGTGAAGCTCAGACACTTTCGAGTTCCAATGGATTTCGATTTTCTCATTTGCGATTGCGCGGTCTTGCATGATGCGCGATGCACGAAGTGAATCGCGGCGAACAATGAGATGCACTTTTGTAGCGAACTTGGTAAGGAACATTGCTTCTTCAACAGCAGAGTCGCCACCACCCACAACAACAATCTCTTGCCCACGGAAAAAGAATCCGTCGCATGTGGCACACGTAGACACACCATGACCAATTAGCTCGGTTTCACGGGGTAAATCGAGCATTAACGACTGTGCGCCAGTGGCCACAATGATGGAGTTGGCACTGTATTCGGTGTCGCGAATCCACACTTTGAATGGGCGCGACGAGAAGTCGACCTTGGTGACTTTTTCAGTAATGAAATCTGCACCAAAGCGTTCGGCTTGTGAACGAAAGTTCATCATGAGCTCTGGTCCCATGATGCCTTCAGGAAACCCAGGGAAGTTTTCAATTTCAGTAGTCAACATGAGCTGACCACCTGGCTGATCACTGGTGGAACTTGGCTCACCTTCAATGACAAGCGGCGCAAGTGATGCACGTGCTGTGTAAATGGCAGCGGTGAGACCGGCAGGGCCTGAACCAATGATGATGGTGTTACGAACATTGCTCATTATTTATCTTCTTCTGTATAACGGCGACGCATGAGGACAACTCCGAGGAGACCAAACAGTGCGCTGAGAATGAAATAGGAAATCCACACGGCGGCATCGTGGTTGACAACAGCATCGAGTGCTGCCTGCAGACCACGGATGAGGCCCACAACGAGCAACACCACCATGGCCACCACACCAAAGGAACCAAGCAACCCGAACACCAGACCGCGAGCGGTGGTGACAAGTGGTTGCGTGGTGTACCGGCGAATAGTGCTGACAACGCGGTCGATGAAATCGACGGAGCGCTCTGCCCATTCGGGATCGGTGAGGGGGTTAGACACCATGGGTTCAGCCTAACGGTGACCGCGCAAGCGCATGGAGGCTTATGTACCTACGGCTGTGGGTATTTGGTTAAGAGAGAACAGCTCTTTCCGCTGTATTCGACAATGTGTGTCGAAGTGTTGACAAGGACGCGATAGGCGCCACCCATGGTGTAGCCACCAATGATGGAATCGGTTGCATCAACAAGGGAAGGGGTGCAGACGACGTCGCTTGGGGGTGCATCGGCAATATCGAGAGTCGCCAATTCTTCACAAGTGTCAGAGGCATACACAAAGAGAGTGCCGTTACTGGCCCACACTTCGCGCTTTTGATTATTGAGCTCGTAATTGCCCACTCGACCTGAGTCGCCAGAGGGACGACACGCCGCTGATGCCTTGACAGGAATAGTGGTGGTGGCCACACCATTGCGGACCGCCAATTCACCGGGTGTTCTTTCCGATGAGGACAAGGAGCCATACAGCGCGTTACCCCCCACGAGCAGAACCACTACTGCGGCTGCTGCACTGAGCCATGTATTGAAAGGGCGGCGGGCAGATACCGGAGAAATCTCGGCAAGTGCAGCAGCAATATGTTGTTCTCGTAATGAGTCGGAAGCAGGCGGGACTGCGCGCATGGCAGACACGATGCGCGGGTCTAATTCGTTGTCGTCGCTCAAGGCGTTCCCCTTTCGGGTAGTGGTATGACCCTTGTATGACGAAGGGAGTCGGGGTCTTGGTTCCCGAGAATCTCGGCTAATTGGGCACGGCCTCTGGCTAACCGTGATCGCACAGTGCCGACGGGAACCCCTTGAATCACAGCGATTTCCTCGTAATCAAGGTCGGCAACATGGCGTAATACAAGGGTGGTGCGGTATTCCTCGGGTAATTGAGCAAGAGCACCCGAGACATCGATTTGGGCATCGACTGCGGCGGTGGCATCGGGAGTTGCAGTGTCGTACACGGCTTCTTTGTCGGTGGGCATGGGTCGACGGCGTATGCGCCGCACTTCGTCGAGAGCGGCATTTGTGGCGATGCGGTATATCCAAGTGGAAAATTTTGAGCGCCCATCGAATTGAGGCAGTGCGCGCACAATGGAGATGAGTGCTACCTGGGTGGCATCTTCCGCATCAGATTTATTGACCACGATGCGGTGACACACGGCGCGCACAGTGTCGTAGTGGGTTCGCAACAACGCATCAATTGCCGCCGCATCACCCTTTTTGGCTTTGCGAATTAGGAGGTCGTCATCCATGGTTGCGATGAGGCAAGGCTAGTTGCCAAATTCCGCCGCTATTTGGTGGAAGTAAACGACAGGTCGGACACGCTGCCCTTAAACGGGTTGTTATTGCTACATGTCGGGCTCTTGCCCGCTTCGCGCAGCAACAAAAGCACATGGCGCGCAGCCGACGTGACCTGGAAAGTGCCAGTACCAGCGGTCTGGCTATTGGCATCTGCTACGCGCAAGCCCCACTCATCGAGTGAAGCGGGGATTGTTTCTGCGGTCGACACAAAAACCTCGGCGTTCCACGGAGCCGTATCAAAGGCGGCCTTCAGTGTGCCGATGCCGATACCGGAAAGGTTCACAACAACACCAACACCAGCCTTTGAACCGAAATATTGGTTTCCGTAACACACGGTGGTCCACGAGGTGTCGGGATTGTTGTCGGTCAACGCAGGAATCATGGCTTCGTTTTCTTGGCCGTCGTCACCATTGGGGTCGTAGCTCTGTATGCCAACAACAGAGACGGGCCCTACAACAACATTGTCTACAACTGCGGTGCTGCCAGTCGGTGTTGCTGTGTTGCGTAAGCCACGCCACAACATGACAGACATCACAAGTGCAGCAACAAGCAACAACGCAATAGGAATGTAATTGCGTTTTGTTGAAGTTCTATGGCTTGGTGGCAGTGCAGAAGTTGCACGAGCAGAACCTTTAGGAGTTGGGTCTTTCACTACACGAAGTTTTGGTGGCGTGTTGTCTTGTTGATCTGCTGTCGTGCTGCGCGGTTCACGTTGTGGCATGAGCGGATCATTCAAAGTGGGTCGTGGGCGTTGCGTAGTTGGAGCACTCATCGACGGCGTCATGCCCCCCACTGGCGTTACAGCATCGTGCACATGTTTGATTGCTGTCTCAAGTGCATCAGCAACTTCGGTGCAATTGTTAAAACGATTTTCTGGTTTGCGTCGCAACATTTTATGAATGACTGCAATCACCGTGCTTGGTACATCGGTACGTAAACCACCAAGCGGAGTCGGGTCACGTTCAAGGCGAGCAATAGCTGTCGCTTGGTCATTTTCCCCTTTAAATGGTGCGTTTCCGGCAAGGCATTCATATAACACGAGGCCAAGAGAATAGATATCGGCACGTGCGTCGAGTGTGCGCCCTTGAACTTGTTCGGGCGACAAATATTTCGCCGTACCCATCATGACATCGCGACGTGTGAGATCGGTTTGGTCGTCGTCGCTAGCTTTCAGCGGCTTAGCAATACCAAAGTCGGTGAGCAACACTTCGCCCTTCGACATGATGAGAATGTTGCCTGGCTTGATGTCGCGGTGCAAAACATTTTTCTCGTGTGCTTTGGCGAGTGCAGCTGCAATGGCGCGACCAATATGCACAGTGAGATGCACCGTGAGTTGTCCTGGCTTGCCATCTTCGCCGGCTTCATCGAGAAGTTCTCGCAAAGACTTGCCTTCAATAAGACGCATGACAATTGCAACTTGTCCGTGTTCTTCGACGCAGTCGTACACCGGAACAATGTTTGCGTGAGTGAGACCTGCGAGTGCTTGTGCTTCGCGACGAAAACGTTCAACAACGACAAGATCGTTCATCACAGATTCGCGCAACATTTTTACTGCGACAGTGCGACCAAGTTTTAGGTCTGTTGCGCGCCACACATCGGCCATACCGCCAGATGCAATCGTGCTCTCTAAGCGGTACCTGCCACCTATGAGGTCATTGGATTCACGCGACGCAGCCATTACTGGGAGCCAACGCTAGTTGTGGACAACCCCCTACGCGGGGTATACCCCTTATGCAGAAAGGCGAAGAGCGATTCCGATGGTTCCTTGACCTGCGTGTGTGCCGATGACAGCACCGATATCACCGACGATGATTTCACCCGAGTACACGGTCTTGACCATGGCAACGAATGCATCGATATCGGCGCACTGCGCATTGAGAACACTGAGACGTTCGACCGTGCCTGGTTGATTTTTCAAAATGTCGACAAGGTAAGCGAGAGCTTTGGAGCGAGTGCGTTGTTTGCCGGCTTCTTCAACGAGACCATTCGTAATAGAAATGAGAGGCTTAATGGACAGTGCGGTGGCCAACATGGCCTTTGCTCCACCAATGCGGCCACCCTTTTTCAAGTTGTCGAGGGTGTCGAGTGCGGCGAACACGCGCATACGCGGAATCATGGAATTGGCGAGGGCGACGATCTCATCGGTACCTGTTCCACGTTGTGCTGCTTCAGCACATTCGAGCACAGTAAGCCCAAGACCCATCGAGGCATTACGACTATCGATAATGCGCACATCGATCTCGGGAGCAACGGCGCGGGCGCCAAGTTCGGCGCTTTGCATGGTGGCCGACAAGTCAGACGACAGGCAGATGACCACGATGCCCGTTGCGCCAGCTGCTGCCAATGCACGGTATTCAGCTTCGTACTGGCCAGGCGATGGCGCAGCAGTTTCAGGTAAGACAGGCGACGCAGCGCATTTCGACCAAAATTCGGTGGCGGTGATGGTGGTGCGATCGATGTACTCGGTGTCGCCGAAGCGAACACTGAGCGGAACAATGCGAATGCCTAGGGCATCGGCCATGTGTTGAGGAAGATCACAAGAGGAGTCGGTAACAATTCGTACAGTCATTGCTCGGAAACCGTAGTCGGATTTTCACGCTCGTGGCGTGCTGACCGACGATGCGACCACCACCATGCCAACAAAATGAGCAGAAGCGAGATGCTGACCAACTGGCCAAAGCCAGCAATTGCGGTGACTTTGGCTGTGATGGTGATGAGAGGAACCACTTCGGCGTTGCCCTGCGGAGTTGCTACCCACACAGTGATGGGGAATTCACCGCTGGTTCGAGTAGTGGCATTGACACTCACCTCAGTGGTGCTTCCGGAATAGAGAGTGATGATGCGGCTCGGATCGACCAATTTGAGTTTTGCGCTGGTGAGACGCAAGCGAACTGTGAGGTCCTCGGGTGAATCATTACGGATCTGTAGCCGAATGGCGCCATTTCGACTCGACAAAGTGAGCGAACTAGGTGTGGTGACGGTGACCGCGCGACGGGTGGCTCGCAATTTCTTGCGCAAAGACACCACATAGGCATTCGGGTCTGCAACGGCAGTAGAAGTGCCGATTCCAAGAAGGTGTGGCCATACGTCGCGTCGCGGATCTTCCTCACCGAGCATCGATGAAATCGAATTCAACTCAATGCGAGCTGCGCGAATACTGGCAACCCGATCGGTATTGACGGTGGCGGGCCCTTTGGCAAATGACACGGTGGGCACAGTGTCGTTCAGTACTTGAGGCTGGGCAAGATCGACAGAGGCAATACC
>WLEX01000073.1 GCA_009704065.1 Actinomycetota bacterium | reverse complement strand
GTGTTGGCATGGACGTGAACTTGTGATCACCGTACGTGAGGTGTTCGTAAATCTCGTCGGTGACTACCCAGACTTTATTCTTGACAGCCCATTCACCAATTGAGCGCACTTCTGCTTCGGGATACACAGAACCACTTGGATTATCGGGAGACACAAACAACAACACTTTTGTTTTTGGTGTGAGTGCCTTGTCGAGTTGTTCGATAGTGACGCGGAAACCATTTGCTTCTTCGGTATCGACAATGACTGGCACGCCACCAGCCAAGGTGATTGCTTCAGGGTATGTGGTCCAAAACGGTGCAGGACAAATAACTTCGTCGCCCGGATCGCACAAAGCAGCAAAAGCTGTGAACACGGCGTGCTTGCCACCATTGGTGACCAACACTTGATCGGCGGTGCACGCAAAGCCACTATCACGCATGGTCTTTACTGCGATTGCTTCGCGCAGTTCAGGCAATCCAGCCGCTGGCGTATAGCGCTGATACTTCACCTCACGGCACGCCTTCACCGCTGCTTCGACAATGTGGTCAGGAGTGGCGAAATCGGGCTCACCGGCTCCGAAACCAATGACATTTAGCCCTTGGGCCTTTAAGGCTTTGGCCTTGGCGTCAACCGCCAGGGTGGCTGACTCGGCGATGGCACCGAGACGAGCAGAGACACGTCGCAATTCTGTTGGAGCAGGCATAGATGCAAGGATTACAGAGTGAGCGATAAGAACCAACTCGATTTCAAGATTCCCCCCCATCTTTTGCCTGTTGACGGCCGATTCGGCTGTGGCCCCTCGAAAGTGCGCCTCGATCAGGTGCAGGCTGTCATGGCACGTGCCGCCTCGGTCATGGGCACCTCGCACCGCCAGGCGCCTGTGAAGAACATCGTGGGCTCCGTGCGCGACGGTCTGTCTTCTCTTTTCAATCTGCCTGCTGGCTGGGAAATAGTGATGGGAAATGGTGGCTCAACCGTTTTTTGGGATGTCGCTACTTTCGGCCTCATTCGTGAGCGCAGCCACCATTTGGTGTTCGGAGAATTCTCTTCCAAATTCGCTGAGGCATCTGCTGCTGCTCCGCATCTCGGAGAGCCAGTCGTGGTGTCGTCAGACCCAGGCACACACCCTGCGGCCACGAGTGATGCATCTTGCGATGTGTTTGCTTACCCGCACAACGAAACCTCTACAGGCGTTGCGATGACACCAGTACGTCCTTCGAAAGATGGACTTGTTGTCGTTGATGCAACATCTGCTGCTGG
The DNA here is from genome assembly GCA_009704065.1 of Actinomycetota bacterium. Taxonomy (GTDB): domain Bacteria; phylum Actinomycetota; class Acidimicrobiia; order Acidimicrobiales; family Ilumatobacteraceae; genus UBA2093. The sequence goes on along the minus strand of WLEX01000073.1, from coordinate 5,153 downwards.
CGGCCTGATGTGGGATCCCACCAATGTCGATGTGTATTACTTCGCTCCACAAAAGTGCTTCGCGTCTGATGGTGGTTTGTGGCTTGCAGCATGTTCACCTGCAGCAATTGAACGTATTCGCGAAATCAAAGCAACGAAGCGGTGGATACCCGCATCACTTGATCTTTCTATTGCGCTTGATAACTCAGTTGCGAACCAGACCTACAACACACCCGCACTTGCCACCCTCATCATGCTCGATGAACAAGTGAAGTGGATGAACACCAATGGTGGTCTTTCTTGGGCAGCAGGTCGCAGTGCCGAATCTGCATCAATTATGTATTCGTGGGCTGAATCGCGCGCCTTTGCTACCCCATTTGTTGCTGACCCTTCACAGCGTTCCAATGTGGTGGCCACTATTGATATCGATGGAGTTGACGCCAACACCATTAGTGCCATTTTGAGGGCCAATGGCGTGGTCGATACTGACAGTTACCGCAAATTGGGCCGTAACCAATTGCGCGTCGGCATGTTCCCTGCCATCGACCCCTCCGATGTTGCAGCCCTCACAACCTGTATCGATGTAGTAGTCGACCATTTACGTTCGTAGATTAAAGGGCAATGCCAATATCAGTTGACGAAGTTCTCGAGACCTATTGGGATGATCTCGCACCATTGCGTAACCCCGTCATGCTCGTCGCACTACGTGGCTTATTTGATATTGGCGGCGTAGCTACTTCTGCACTCGACTGGATGCTGAAAGAGCGCGAAGCAACGGTCGTCGCCGATATCGATCCAGACCCGTTCTTCGATTTCACTGAAGAGCGACCCGAACAAATCATCGATGAAGATGGTGAACGACTCATTCAATGGCCTGAAAACGAATTCATGATTATTCGCTACCCCGAAGGTGCCCGCGACATGATTGTGCTCAACGGCGTTGAACCACATGTGTCGTGGTCGGTGTTCACACAATCAATTGTCGAAGTAGCCAAAGGGCTTGGTTGCAATCTTGTTGTAAGCCTTGGTGCAGCCGCCGAACAAACTCCTCACACACGTGTGCCTCTCGTTGTTGGTAGCACTACCAATGCAGATCTTGCTTCTCGCCTCGGACTGAGTCGTCCGCAATACCAAGGCCCCACCGGAGTTGCTGGCGTCATGCTCGATGCGCTCGATACAGCACGCATTCCATCCATCAGCCTTCGTGTTGGTGTGCCTCATTATTTAATGCACGCTCAACACCCCAAGAGCGCAGCAGCTCTTCTGCAACATCTGCAGCATGTTCTCGGTATTCCTACCGACCACGCCAACCTTGTGGAAGAAATATCGCGATGGCAAGAACTACACGACGCAGCCGTCGAGGGTGATCGCGAAGCTTCGGCATACGTTTCGATGCTTGAACAGCGTTACGACCACAACCTCGAGCGCACTATGCCATCAGGTGATGATCTCGCAGCAGAACTCGAAGAGTTCCTCCGCGGTCAATCTGACGATTCTTCTGAAGACTAAGAAACCGTAAAAGTTTTCGTGGTCTGAACCACGTACTTCTTCTTTGCGTTCAACACACGCAACGTCACTTTGCATGTACCTGCTTTTTTCGCAGCAACTACTTTCGTTCCTGAAATTTTGCATGCACCACTCGCCGACCACTTGGGCTTTTGTGCCGCCTTAGTCTTTGCAATAGTGCTGAGTGCCTTCGAGGCACCTTTCTTGAACCGTGCAACAACTGGTACTACGGGCGAAGCCACGGTTGGAGTTGTTACAACTGCTGTTACCGCTGCCGCATCAGTTGCCTTCAACACCATCATCTCTGGGTTTGGCGCAGAGAAATGTTCAACGCCAGTATCAACCAAAATACCGCCATCAACTTTGGTCACTTTTGCAGTGGCGTTTGCTCCTGACACACTGAGCTTCACTCGTTCAGGAGTCACCATCGATAAGTCTTTGTATCCACGATCGAGCGTGATGTACGGCTCTGGCAAGAACACCTTCACGTATCCCGGTGTCAATTCCGATTTCCCCGTCGTATCGGGTGGCAAAAAGTGTGGCGACACTGCAGTAACAAAGAAAGTATCCGCAGAAAATTTCCAGCTTTGAGACATGCCATTAGTTGAAATGAATGCGCCTCGCAATGCTGCTCGTAATGACTCAGAAGATACCGAACTCATTGTTGGCCCTGATTGGTTTACTACAAGCATTTTTGCGTAACCAGCTAACGACACCGGGGCAGACGTTGCTATGGAAGTATCAGGACAAGTTGTTGCAGAGAAACAACCATCGAGATACGCCTTAATTGCTGGCTTGGCCCAGATTTCTAATGTCCAACCCACATTTGCATTTCCCCCAACGATTGTCTTCTGAGTATCCCCCAACATCAGAACGTCTGGTTCAATTTTTCCCGTTCTCACTTTCCAGTGATACGTATTCACAAGATCATTCTTCGTGAGGCTGCCAGTTAGTTGAATTTCCATCCAATCAACACCCAGGAGATCGCAAGGAGGATTATTGGCTTGCGAATCGTAGGAATTATTTCCACCATTGCCATGACAGTTCGAATATGGCTGCGGTGCACCCATCACAGATTTCCAGGCACGCTCCACTCCACTTCCATCAGTAATAGAAATCGCTTCGTGACAATAAGTTTGCTGGTCGTAGACACAACTAGGCCAGCTTGAAGTTTGTTTTGGAGAATCAGTAATTGTGAGGTAACTATTCGGTCCTGAGGAATGTGCCGCCGGCATCACCGCTGGCAGTGATGTGGAAGTACTTGAGTTGGCGGGCACTGTGTCTGCCGATGCGGACATGGAATTCAATGGCGTGAAATACAAAATTGAGATTGCTGTGAGAAGCGAAAGGAAACGCAATTTCTTCATAAGTGATGACCATAGCCATGCAATCGGAATGCAAAGAGCCCGCTCGATATTCTCGAACGGGCTCTTACTAATTGCGTAATGCTTCTCAATAGGAAGCAGCGATTATTTGATGGCTGCGAAGCCCAATTCAAGGTCAGCCAAGATGTCGGCGATTGATTCGAGACCAACAGACAAACGCACGAGACCAGGTGCAACACCAGCAGAAAGTTGTTCTGCCTCGGTGAGCTGGCTATGTGTGGTTGATGCAGGATGAATCACAAGGCTGCGTACGTCACCGATGTTTGCAACATGGCTATGCAACTGCAATGCCTCTACAAACTTCTGACCAGCTTCGCGTCCGCCCTTTACTTCGAATGCAATAACAGAACCGAAGCCCTTACCGCCGAAGTACTTCTTTGCGCGATCATGCCATGGGCTTGATGACAAGCCGGCGTAGTTGATGCTGGCGACAGCACCTTGCTTCTGCAAGAACTCTGCAACCTTTGCAGCATTTTCCCAGTGACGATCCATGCGCAATGACAAGGTCTCGACACCTTGCAAGATGCTCCATGCGTTGAATGGGCTTGCCGACATTCCAAGGTCGCGCAACATTTGTACGCGTGCCTTGATGATGTACGAACCTGCACCAAGAGCTGGCCAATAAGCAAGGCCGTGGTACGAAGGATCTGGTTCGGTGAAGTTCGGGAAACGACCGCTAGCAGCGAAGTCGAACTTGCCACCGTCGATGATTGCGCCAGCAATTGCTGTGCCGTGACCACCGAGGAACTTTGTTGCTGAGTGAACAACGATGTCTGCACCCCATTCGAGTGGACGAATTCCGTACGGCGTTGGCACGGTGTTGTCGAGCATGAGCGGAATGCCATGGTCGTGTGCGACTTTAGAAACACCTTCGATGTCGAAGATGTCGTTCTTTGGGTTTGCAAGCACTTCACCGAAGAACAACTTGGTGTTCGGACGAATAGCTGCTTTCCACTGTGCAAGATCATCTGGGTTGTCAACGAAAGTAACTTCGATGCCCATCTTTGGGAATGTGTAATGCAACAAGTTGTATGTTCCGCCGTAAAGCGATGGTGACGCAACGATGTGTGACCCCGCTTCAGCAAGTGTGAGAATTCCGAGAGTTGCTGCACTCTGACCAGACGACACAACAAGTGCGCCAGGAAGACCGACTGCAGTTGCAGTGCCACCTTCAAGGTCAGACAAACGAGCTTCAAGAACACCAGTGGTGGGGTTCATAAGACGTGTGTAGATGTTTCCGATTTCAGCAAGCGCAAACAAGTTGGCTGCATGCTGTGAGTCACGGAACTGATACGAAGTGGTCTGATAGATCGGAACCGCACGAGCGCCCGTGGTGGGGTCTGGTGTTTGGCCGGCGTGGATCTGGCGGGTATCGAAGCCCCATTGTGCATTTGTCATGGGCGAAACGCTAGCCCCCAATTCCCGACCAACCAACTCGGGAATTGCCAACTTGCCCTGTGACCGCACTCATTGAGACATGCTCACCCAATACCATCTAAGAAGGGCAGGCGTAGCACTAAGTGCTACGGTTCGCACTATGGCGACCACCATTACGCAACGCGACCTTCGCAACAACAATGCCGACATCATGCGACGCCTCGAAGAAGGTGAAACATTCATCATCACTCGCAACGGCAAACACATTGGTTCCTTGACTCCTATGTCGCGCCCGCAGTTTGCCCGCATGACCGATGTGCTGGAAGCTTTCAAGGGATTGCCGGCGCTTTCGTTTGACGAGTTCAGACGTGACATCGATGAATTTGTCAATCAAGATCCAACACCGAGATTTATCAATGAGTAACTCAGTTGGCCTTCTCGACACATCAGTCATTATTGATTTACCAACTCTGCACATCGACACATTGCCTATCGAGGGAACAATCAGCGCGGTCACACTTGCTGAACTTTCTGTAGGACCCATCGCAGCAAAAGATGCAACAACGCGCGTCCAACGACAGTTACGCGTTCAATCTGCAGAAGCACAATTCAGTGTGTTGCCTTTTGATGCTCGATCTGCACGAATGTACGCAGTGATTTGTGAACTACTTCATGCAAAAGGCGTAAAAGCTCGTAGTGGGCGCGCACTTGATCTCATGATTGCTGCCACCGCACTTGCACATCAATTGCCTCTGTACACACGCAATCCAAAAGATTTCTCGTCATTAGAAAATCTCATAGAGGTAGTTGCCGTATAAACAAAAAAAGGACCCGCCGAAGCGAGTCCCTTTTTGTAATTCTTCGAAGAAGAAATCAGCCGCCCGAAACGTCGGACACTGACTGCTT
>WLEX01000072.1 GCA_009704065.1 Actinomycetota bacterium | reverse complement strand
TGAGCACCTGTATACGAGGCAACAGTAGATACACCCATCTTCGACATAACCTTGAGTACACCCTTGCCCGAGGCCTTGATGTAATTCTTCACAGCCTTATAGGGATCCATCGCACCCAGCGAGTACATGTCGTTCGCGATGACGTTCTCAATTGTTTCGAAAGCCAAGTACGGGTTAATTGCACCAGCACCAAAACCAACAAGTAACGCCATGTGATGGACCTCACGTGCATCTCCGGCTTCAACGATTAGGCCCACTTGCGTACGACGCTTCTCACGAATGAGGTGGTGATGCACTGCACTGGTGAGCAAAAGCGATGGAATGGGAGCAAAAACTTCGTCAGAGTTGCGATCTGACAACACAATGATGCGTGCACCGTTGATAATTGCATCGGTCACCTCTGCACGCACCTGGTCGAGTGCAGCGCGAAGACCAGCGCCACCATCTGCAACGCGATACAGACCACTGATCACTACAGCAGCCAACTGAGGCTGTGTGTTGTCATCATTGATGTGAATAATTTTTGCTAATTCGTCGTTATCGATAATGGGGAACGGCAGTTCCAATTGACGGCAACTATCGGGCCCTGGTTGCAACAAATTCGCCTCTGGACCAACGCTGGTACCGATAGCGGTAACAACTTCTTCACGAATGGCATCGAGTGGTGGGTTTGTGACTTGAGCAAACAACTGCTGGAAATAATCGAACAACAAACGGGGGCGGTCAGACAACACTGCGATGGGAGTATCGGTGCCCATTGAACCAAGTGGTTCTGTACCAGTACGAGCAGTAGGCGCCAAGATGACTTTTAACTCTTCTTCGGTGTACCCAAACATTTGCTGGCGACGCGTCACGCTGTCATTGCTGTACACAACATGTTCACGCGAAGGAAGTTCCGACAACGTTGTGAGACCTTCTTCTAGCCATTGCTCGTATGGGTGTTCGGCGGCCAATTCAGATTTGATTTCTTCGTCTTCAACAATGCGACCTTGCGCTGTGTCAATGAGGAACATTTTTCCGGGCTGCAAACGACCTTTGCGTATGACACGTGATGGTTCGATATCGAGAACACCTGCTTCAGACGCCAACACCACAAGATCATCGTTCGTCACCCAGTAGCGACCTGGGCGCAAGCCGTTGCGGTCGAGAACTGCACCAATGAGGGTTCCGTCGGTGAATGCAACGTCGGCTGGGCCATCCCATGGCTCCATGAGCGATGAGTGGAACTTGTAAAACGCACGCTTTGCGGGATCCATGCTCTGATTGTTTTCCCATGCTTCAGGGATCATCATGAGCAATGCATGCGGCAACGAACGCCCTGCAAGATGCAGTAACTCAAGCACTTCGTCGAAACTGGCAGAGTCACTCATGTCAGGAGTGCAAATAGGAAATGCTCGCTCGAGTCCAGGAATGCTGTTGTGAGCCAACATTGCTTCACGTGTGCGCATCCAGTTGCGGTTTCCCTGCACTGTGTTGATCTCGCCGTTGTGTGCGATGTAGCGATACGGGTGTGCGAGTGGCCACGAAGGGAAAGTGTTGGTGGAGAAACGGCTGTGTACCAGCGCGATAGCTGATTCCATGCGCTCATCCCATAGGTCGGGGAAGAAGTCGCCTAACTCGGGAGTTGTGAACATGCCCTTGTACACAAGGGTGCGTGATGAAAGCGAAGAGAAATATGTGCGCATGGTGCCGGTGAGTTCCGATTCCACGCGCTTACGTGGCACAAAGATCTTGCGATCAAGATCAATGCCCATGGCTCCTGCAGGGTCCTCGACAAAGAACTGACGAATTGTTGGCATAACAGCACGAGCCGATGCACCTAAGCAATCAGGATTGATGGGCACTTCGCGCCAACCAAGAACACGCACACCCTCTTCACCCATGATGCGCTCAACTGTTGCAACCGCTGTTGCACATTCAGAAGGAGCTGCTGGCAAAAAGACAAGGCCTGCGGCGTACGCGCCTGCAGCTGGAAGATCAAAAGAAACCACGGCACGCAAAAACGCGTCTGGTACTTGAATCAGAATTCCAGCGCCATCACCCGTGTCGGCTTCAGCACCTGTTGCACCGCGGTGCTCCATGTTGCACAGCGCAGTAATTCCCAGTGTCACAATTTCGCGACTACGTACACCTTTGATGTTGGCGACAAAAGAAACCCCACATGCGTCATGTTCGAAGCGTGGGTCGTACAAGCCATGGGCAAGCGGGAGGTCTGGGTTCATGAGCGTCTCGTCCTTACGGCTGCCACGAGGGCAGGGGTAAACAGGTGAATTGTTCACCCGGGACGACGCTGGCCCGAGCAGAATCAAGGCTATCGAGGTCTGAACCCCGTTACCAAGACAATTAGAGCCCTATTTGGGGTCGATATATGCCGGAGCGCGCTTTTCAAAGTCGCTCATCACAGATTCGCGCTGATTATGGCCACCGATGAGGCTGCCGATAATGCGACGCTCGGCGGCAAATTGGGCGGCTGCGAAATCCATGGTCATGCGATTGAGAAGCTCTTTGGCTCCACGCACCGCGTCGGGGCTGCGCTTACAAATTTCGGCGGCATAGGCAAACGCATCGTCGCGAGGATTGTCAGACAGACGAGTGACAATTCCGATTTCGTGAGCCTCACGGCCATCGAAAATACGTGCCGACATCACGATGTCTTTCAATATGTCGGGGCGAACAAGACCGTGCATAAGAACAGTGCCAGCCATATCGGGAACTAGACCCCAATAGGTTTCACGCACGCTGAACTTGGTATCGGGATGCGCAATACGAATATCTGCGCCTAATGCAATTTGGCAACCACCACCGAGTGCGTGCCCATGTACAGCGGCGATCACGGGCACTGGCACTTCTTGCCATACCCATGCTGATTGCTGACCAAGGTGAGTAATGCGACCATCTTGCATGTCGGATGCAGAGGGTTGCTTCTCTCCTGAGTCGCGCTCACCGCCGCCTGCCATTGCACCCATGGATGCGAGATCGAGTCCAGCGCAAAATGAAGCACCTTCACCCGAGACCACCACAACACGAATTGATTTGTTTGTCTTCAAGGACTCACCTGCATCGACAATTGCTTGGAACTGCTCACCATCAAGGGCATTGCGCTTATCGGCACGGTTAAATCGCACATCGGCAATTCCGTCGGAAATGGAAATAGTGACTCTGTCGCTCATGTCTTCAGTTTGCCACGCTTCCATATGCGATTTGGTAGCCGAGGCATGGCAGACTGCCACTTATGCATTTGAACCTTTCAGCCGACGAAGTACTTAAGACAACCCGTAGCGTGCGCAAGCGCCTCGATTTCGACAAGCCCGTCGAGCGGGAAATCGTCGAGGAGTGCCTCGAGATCGCATTGCAGGCCCCCACAGGCTCCAACAGCCAAGGCTGGCATTGGATCATCGTGGAAGACGCAGCAAAGAAGAAAGCTCTTGCCGACATCTACCGAAAGAACTGGGCTCTGTACGCAAACATGCCAGGTCGCGAATTTGCTGCTGGCGATACACGCGGTGAGCGCATGGGTCTCGTACGTGACTCAGCCGGATACCTTGCTGACAACTTCGAAAAGGCACCCATGCTCATGATTCCTTGTATCGATGGTCGTCTCGACAATCTTCCAGCTTTTGCAAGTGCTGGCGCGTGGGGTTCACTTCTTCCCGCAGTATGGAGTTTTATGCTCGCATTGCGCGAGCGCGCCATGGGATCTGCATGGACCACTATTCACCTCATGAACGACGGAGAAAAGGAGGCCGCAGAACTTCTCGGAATTCCATATGACAAGGTCACTCAAGGCGGACTCTTCCCAATCGCCTACACCATTGGCACAGATTTCAAACCTGCTAAGCGTGAGCCACTGAGCAAGGTTCTTCACTGGGACAAGTGGTAACACCATGAGCGCGCTTGCTACTTACGCGCTCACCGATGGCATCGCTGTCATCACCATGGACGACGGCAAAGCAAATGCAATGTCTCTCGCCATGCAAAAAGATATTCATGCTGCGCTCGATCAAGCCGAACGCGATGGCGCAACGGTGGTGCTCACCGGTCGATCCGGCATCTTGTCTGCGGGCTTCGACCTAAAGACACTTGCCGCAAGCGGTCAACCTGCAGTCGACATGTTGAATGGTGGCCTCGAGCTTGCTATTCGTCTGCTCAGTTTCCCCACTCCGGTTGTTATCGCTTGTGGTGGTCACGCCATTGCAATGGGTGTGTTCCTTTTGTTGTGCGGCGACTATCGCATTGGCGTTCGTGGCAATTACCGCTACACAGCAAACGAAGTAGCCATTGGCATGACGATGCCATTTTCCACTATCGAGATTCTTCGCCAACGCGTGACCCCTGCTGCCCTATCGCGGTCAATTCTTTTGGCAGAAGTCTTTACTCCTGAGAACGGCGTCGAAACAGGATTTGTCGATCGCATTGTTGAGGAAAGTGAGCTAATGAGTTCTGCAGTCGAATTTGCACAATCATTATCTGCACTCAACATAGGTGCGCACACAGCAAGCAAGCGTCGACTTCGTACTGACGTCATCGAAGCAATTCGTGAAGGTCTCGAAAAAGACTATGCAGGTTGGGTAAAGCAGTTCGCTTAATCAACAAGGCGTAAGCCACTCGGAGCAATTGATTGCTCCACAAATGGTAAGTCCACAACAAATTCTGTGCGATGAGCCGGGAACACATGACGTGATACCAACACCGTTCGCCCATCGATGCTTTGCGTGGTGCGTTGACACCGCAAGACCGGAGAACCAACAGGCACTTTCAGCAACTGCGCTTCATCGGGCGTAGCGGCATCGGCTCCGATGGTTTGCGTTGCACCCGCTAATGGAATGTCGAGCAGTTCATAAAACGGAGAACGCTCTACATCGGCACGCGATACGTGTTGACCCAAATCAGCAGCACACCACACGGTGACAATTGCAAAGGGCTCACCGTCGGCAAGGTTGAGTCGACGCACACGCAATACCTGCGATGTACCAAGTGACGTAGCCACATCATTCGGGGCTTTTTCGAAAGCGAAGTCGAGCACTTGTCGTTGTGGGGTTGCACCCGATGCGCGCATCTGATCTTCAACAGTGGCGAGTCGAGCTAATGGCTGACGCACAGTCTCCCCTGCTACAAACCAACCAAAGCCTTGCCGAGAATCGACAAGACGTTCCTCGCGCAACACCTCAAGAGCTTTGCGAATTGTGACGCGACTGACTTCGAATTCATTCGACAGATCGGATTCGCTTGGCAGTAAACGGCCTGCGGCATAGGCGCCTGAGAGCACGCGGCCCTTCAGTTCTTCAGCAATTTGGTGATAGCGAATGGTCCGCACTTGTATTATAGTTGTATACATAAAGACAAATTGCAAGTACAAAGTGCTTGTTACGCGAAAGGCTTCTCGATGACTGTTTCAGCCGGAACCCCTATTTCTCTCGTTAATGCGGTGTACGCAACCTTGCCGGCAAACGCGGCATTAGGGCGCGAGCGCCTCGGTCGACCACTCACGTTGGCCGAGAAAATTCTCATCAACCATTTGGTCGATCCAAAAACACAAGAGATGGAACGTGGACGTAGTTACGCCGACTTCAATCCCGACCGTGTGGCCATGCAAGACGCAACAGCACAAATGGCGTTGCTGCAATTCATGACAGCGGGCTTGCCACAAACACTGGTGCCATCAACCGTGCATTGTGACCACCTCATTCTTGCTAAGACTGGCGCAAAGCTCGACCTTCGCGATGCAAACGATGTCAACCGCGAGGTGTACGACTTTCTACGTTCAGTCAGCGCAAAGTACGGCGTTGGTTTCTGGGGGCCAGGCAGCGGAATCATTCACCAAGTGGTTCTTGAAAACTACGCATTCCCCGGCGGAATGATGATTGGTACCGATAGCCACACACCAAACGCTGGTGGACTTGGCATGGTGGCCATTGGAGTGGGCGGCGCCGACGCAGTCGATGTCATGACCGGATTTCCCTTCAACGTTCGTTGGCCAAAAGTTATTGGCATCAAGCTCACCGGAACTCTTTCCGGCTGGAGCAGCCCGAAAGATGTGATTTTGGAAGTTGCTCGTCAACTCACTGTTGAAGGCGGCACCGGAGCCATTGCTGAATACTTCGGGCCTGGTGCCGACAGCATTTCTGCAACAGGTAAAGCCACCATCTGCAACATGGGTGCCGAGATTGGCGCAACATGTTCGGTCTTTGGTTACGACAGCAACATGAGTGATTACTTGCGTGCAACCGGCCGTGGCGAAATTGCTGCAGCAGCCGACAAGGTTTCTGCCGATCTTCGTCCAGACGATGGTGCTCAATACGACCAAGTTGTAGAGATCAATCTCGACGCGCTTACTCCACTCATCAATGGCCCTCACTCACCTGATCGCGCACACAAAATTGGTGCAGATGGTGTGGGTAAAGCTGCTCGTGAAAACGATTGGCCACTTGAAGTGTCTGCAACTCCCATTGGTTCTTGCACCAACTCTTCGTACGAAGACATCACCC
>WLEX01000071.1 GCA_009704065.1 Actinomycetota bacterium | reverse complement strand
TCGTGGAACCTTTGCAGCCACCTGAGTTGTTTGAATGGTTCACCAAGTTGCGCAGTGATTTAGGAATGAACGTTGTTCCACTTGGTGCTGGTGCAGCTCCGGCTGTGCTTGCTGCTTTGGCACGCAATGAAGTGGTGTGCCTGTTGTCGGATCGCGATATCCAAGGCAATGGCGTCGAAGTGGAGTTTTTCGGAGAAAAGACAACTCTTCCTGCTGGACCCGCCATGCTCGGAATTCGCTCGGGAACAACTGTGTTGCCAACGGCTGTGTACTTCACATCAGCAATCGACGGGCATCATTGTGTGGTGCGTCCGCCACTCAAGATGGAAAAAGTGGGTGGGCTGCGCGAATCTGTCACGGTGGCAACACAAGCTCTAGCTCGCGAATTAGAAGGTCTCATTCGTCGCGCACCAGAGCAATGGCACCTTTTTCAACCCAATTGGCCAAGTGACCCAGGGTATGCAGAAATGAGAGCGCGACTTAGCGCTGAATAAATTGGCTCACGGTTGCCAATGCATTGGCGGTAACCGAATACCAGATCCATGTTCCTTCTCGTCTGGTCTCGACGAGTTTTGCTTCTCGCAACACTTTGAGGTGATGGCTAATAGTGGGTTGGCTGCGATCGAGGGGTGCGGCGAGGTCGCATGAACAGACGCCTGTGGTGCCGGCACGCCGGACTAGATCGAATAACCGCAACCGAACGGGATCAGCAAGTGCGGCAAACATGGGAGCCAATGCGACGGCATCTGATTCAGCCAAGGGGCCTTTTCGAAGCGAGATAATTTTCGATGTAGCCATGTGTTCATAATACATTGATGATCATCAATATCTTGTATATTGACAACTATCAAAGTATTCAATCAATACGGAAGTGGGACGCAATGTCACGAGTACAACTAGCTCTTAATGTCGGAAACCTGAATGAATCAATTGAGTTTTATACAAAGATGTTCGGTGTGGGGCCAGCAAAGGTTCGTGAAGGTTATGCAAACTTCGCCATTGCTAATCCGCCCTTGAAGCTTGTGCTCATCGAAGGTCATGGAGAAGCCGGCACTCTTAACCATGTTGGCGTTGAAGTAGAAGACACCGATCAAGTGGCAGCGAAAATGGAAGAGGCGATCGCTAGTGGCCTTCCTATTGAGTTGCAAGAAAGTGAAACGTGCTGTTTCGCGGTACAAGACAAGGTGTGGATCAAGGGAGGCGAACTCCCATGGGAGTGGTACACCGTGTTGGCTGATGCGCCACAAGATGCTTCATTGAAAGTAATGCCCATCATGCTTGGTGTTCCAAGCACCGGAAGTTGCTGCGGACCAGAAGGATGCTAAAACCTCAGCGACTTCTCGCTGAGTTTCTCGGTACTGCGCTCCTTGTGATGGCGGTGGTTGGATCTGGAATCATGGCGCAAAATCTCACCGACAATGTTGCGTTGCAGTTGCTGTGTAATGCAGTGGCAACGGGTGGTGCACTCTTCGGACTCATCACTATTTTCGGACCTGTTTCTGGTGCTTCCTTTAATCCTGTGGTCACCTTGGTAGGCCATATTGTTGATCGCGAGTCATCGTTACGGTCAGTAGTAACTGACATCGTATCCCAGATTTTGGGCGCGGTCGTTGGATGCGTTATCGCGAACATCATGTTCGCTCATGCATGGATTGAGACATCGACCAAAATTCGCACAGGTGGCCCCACATGGCTTTCTGAAGTAGTGGCCACGGTCGGTCTGTTGTTGATTATTTGGGGCGGCATTCGTGCCAAAGCAAATGTTGCAGCTTTAGTGGCTGCATGGATTACCGGTGCGTATTTCTTTACATCATCGACCAGTGTCGCGAATCCGGCAGTGGGCATCGGCCGAATGTTCTCCGACTCTTTTGCAGGAATTGCGCCAGAGTCCATGCCTATGTTTGCACTGATGCAAATCATTGGCGGGGTAGCAGGGGCAATCATCATTGTGGTGATGTGGCCAACGAAAGACACGGCTCAATGAGTGGCATCTTGTTTCTCTGCATCCACAATGCCGGACGTTCACAGATGGCTGCAGGCTTTGCGCGAGAACTTTCGAATGGTGAAGTTCTTATATTGTCGGGCGGGTCTGAACCTGCTGCGTCGGTAAATCCTGTAGCTGTCGAGGTGATGGCTGAGGTGGGTATCGATATTGCGGGATTCGTTCCTCAGAAGTACAACGACGATTTACTGCATGCAGTCGATGTCGTGGTCACTATGGGGTGTGGAGATACATGTCCGTATATTCCGGGCAAGAAATATATCGATTGGCCACTCGATGATCCGAAAGGTCGACCTCTCGACGAGGTGCGTGTCATTCGCGATCAGATTCGCAACAACGTTGCAGAATTACTGACTCAGTTATAAACGTCGAATAATTCGTTAATGGCTTTTACTTGGCCGCCAGAAGTTGATGACATCACTGCGATGGGGGTAACTCCTGCGTGTGCCCATTCTTCGAATCGTGCTCGAACATGTGAAGCAGGACCGCTGATGGTGTTGTCGTCGAGCCACTTGTTTGTCATGAGGGATGGCAGTGCATCTTTATTGCCTGCAGCAAGTGCGGCTTCGATGGCCTCCATCTCTTCTACATAGCCTGCCGCTTTCCAGTAATTGCGATAATTGGGAAGCGATACATAGCCAGTAAGTGTGCGACGGTTGATTGCACGTGCAGCTTCGATGTCGTCGTCGATCACTGTGGGAATCATGTTTGATAGAAAGAAGTCGTCACGCTTCGCATTTGGCACTTCGGCAAGTTGAGTAGACATATGGCTCAACGATGCATTGGCCCAGATACCGCCTTCTGAAATGTCAGAGGCAAGTTGCAACATCTTGTTGCGCAATGTGGCGAGATAGATGGGGGGCAATTGGCCGCCAAACTTTTCATTCGCGCGCATGGCAGTTACATAGTCGGAGATATCAGAAAGTGGTTTGCCGGTGGCCACACCAAGACGTTGTGTGACTGGCCCATGGCTTACTCCGAGCCCAAGACGAAAGCGGCCATCAGACATCTCATTGATATGTGAGGCCGTGTTTGCCATCTCGACGGGGTGGCTGTAATAAATGGGCTGAATCGAAGTCCAGTAGTTGATTGTCTTAGTGACGTGAGCCAGAGAGACACATAACCCCATGGTTCCACCAAGGCTGGGGCAGGCAAGCCCAGAGATTCCTCGATTTTCAGCCTCTACGGCGAGATCGAGAATGGCCCTTCGCTTCGTGGGGGAGGCCACGATAGAGAGGGCGGGACGGAATGAAGCATCAACCTTTGGCATGCTCGTAACCTAGTACTCATGTTGAGGATTGGAATAGTAAGTCCGTACAGCCTCACAATTCCTGGGGGTGTCCAGCAGCAGGTCATGGGGCTGGCACGCAGTTTGCGCGCTAAAGGTCACGAAGTCCGAGTGCTCGGACCCTGTGACGGACCGCCACCTGACGTGTTTGTTACCCCTCTTGGTAACAGTTTGCCTACTGCTGTCAATGGCTCTATCGCTCCACTTGCTCCCGATGCTTCCGCGGCGCTGCGCACTATCCGTGCCCTGAATGATGAGGCCTTCGATGTGCTGCACCTGCATGAACCTTTAGCGCCTGGGCCAACCATGACCGCATTACTTGTGAAGATGGCACCTGTTGTGGCCACGTTTCACTCTGCAGGAGAATCGGCTGCGTACCGCACTTTTTCTCGTCAATTGAAATGGATGGCATCACGAATTGATATTCGTGTCGCAGTGTCAAAAGATGCAGTGGAATTGGCACATCGCTATATCGGTGGAGATTACGAAGTTTTGTTCAACGGAATTGAACTTGGCGATTATGCGAATCAAGAAATGGCACCAAAAGAAAATGCAATTTTCTTTATCGGTCGGCATGAACAACGCAAAGGTCTCGGCATTTTGCTTGAGGCGGTTGAAAAACTTCCCAATGATGTACGCGTATGGGTTGCATCCGATGGGCCTGAGACGGCAGAACTAAAAAAACGTTTTGCCCTCAATGCCCGAATCGAATGGCTGGGAAGAATTTCCGACACTGAAAAAGTCAACCGAATGAAGCGAGCTTCTGTGTTCTGCGCCCCGTCATTACACGGAGAATCTTTTGGTGTTGTCTTGCTTGAAGCAATGGCTGCGGGCACGCCTGTCGTTGCAAGCAATCTCGATGGCTATCGCAATGTGGCAACTCACGACACCACAGCAGTTCTGGTGGAGGTGGGCGAGGTTGATGCACTCAGTACTGCTCTTGCCCGAGTACTTACCGATCCACGTCTGACGGAACGTCTTATTGCCAATGGTCGCGAGCATGCGGCCAAGTTTTCTATGGATGCATTGGCTGACCGTTATATCGAAATGTATGAACGGGCTTTGCATATGGAGGCCACAAACATCACCACGATCGCAGTGCCCCGTATGCTGAAGAGGTTCGAAGGCCGTTTCTTGCGGCGATCACATCTTGGATAAGAACGAACAGCGCCGGCAATTGTCTGTGCCACGGAAGGACATATGAATCAACGACAGTGGATCCCCATCGAGGACACATCGGCTGCAAATCTGCGTCGCATCACCATGATCCCTCTTTCCATCGTTGCTTCGGTGACGTTCCTTTTTCTGATTGTGGGAATCATTGTCGGCTTGCCCGTTGTCCTGCCACTGATTGCACTCCTGATCGAAGGGGGACTCATGTGGTCGTGTCACCGCAACGCAGAAGACTCTGTACTTGCCATGGTCGGTGGTGCCCCGGCATCAGAAACAGAGCATGCGCGACTTTTTAATGTTGTCGATGGACTATGTGTTGTTGGTGGCGATCAGCGTCCGGCACTGCGAATTGTTGATGTCGAATTTCCCGTGGCGTTGGCAGTATCCATGCCTGGATCGGCAGGCACCATCGTTGTGTCTCAAGGTTTTATTGCTTCGATGGGACGACTAGAAACCGAAGCAGTGATGGCCCATCTCATGTGGCGCCTCCGTACCGGTGAAGTGGCCCTCACTACCTACTTGCTTGCCCTTTCAGAATTCCTCCGTCGATTCGGTCTGGCTGCCCTAGCCAAAGTGATAGTTGCTCGTTCAGTTGATGAGCGCACCATGTTGTGGGCCGATATCTCTTCGTGTCAGGCGACGCGTTATCCACCCGCACTGGTCAATGCCCTCGATATTGCTTTTGCCGCACGAACTGTGCCTGCGGGCACAGTAGGGGCACTTCCGTTGTGGTTTGCAACTCCAGCGCTAGCTGCGCATGCCACCAGCAAGGGTGCAGATGTATCTAGTCTTGGCTTTGTGCGTTCGTCCATTCTCGAGCGCATCGCTGTTCTCAAGGAGATCTGACATGTCGAAAGCCCCTCGCTTTTTCGTTCGTTTTGCTGCTGGTGCCTTGGCGCTGTCTCTCGTGGCCGCATGTGGCGGTGGCGGTAAGACCGCATCCACAAATAGTGATGGCTCCGTAAGCACCGATCCCGCATCGAATGCCGGTCCGGTGTACCCACTACTTGGTACTCCCGTTACCGACGCCGCAGCAGCATCACGTCCTGCACTCGTTGCAAAGATCGATAACCACCCGGCTGCTCATCCTCAAACTGGTCTCAACAAAGCCGACATGGTGTTTGAAGAAAACGTGGAAGCCCTCACTCGATTCGCTGCAGTATTCCAGAGCCAAGGAAGTGACCCTGTTGGCCCACTCCGTTCAGGACGTACACAAGACATCGACATGCTTGGTTCGCTGAACAAGCCGATGTTTGCTTGGAGTGGCGGCAACTATCGCGTCACCAAAGCAATTAATGCCAGCGACTTTGTCAATGTTGGGTACAGCGCTTCTCGTGGCAAGGGCGGCTATTACCGCGAAAAGACCATGAAGGCTCCTCACAACTTGTTTGCAAAGACAACGGACTTGTGGACTCTTGCCAAAGAAGGTGCCGGACCTCCCCAGCAACAGTTCACGTATCGATCAGATAGCGATGCAAAGCCTGCAACATCTGTTGCGGTCGATGGAGCAAAGATTTCTATGTACAACGTCAAGGTGTATTGGAAGTGGGATCCAGCTAGTGGCAACTTTGTGCGCTCTACCGAAAACACAAAGCGTGTACTCGAGCCCCACATGACCGATGACGGACAAGTCAACACAAAGAACGTTGTGGTTCTCTATGTCACCTATGTGCGTAGCAAGGCCGACCGGAAGAGCCCGAACGCTCTCACCACCGGCAAGGGAACTGGCTATGTCCTGACCGATGGCGGCGCGATCCCCATCACATGGCTTCGTGGAAGTCGCACAGTTCCATTTACGATCCTCGATGCCAATGGGGCAGTGGTTCGCATGACTCCTGGTCGTACTTGGGTCGAGGTGGCGTGGAAGAACTCTTTGGCTCCGGTGAACCCAGGTATTGATCCCGCAAAAGTCAACTGGCCAGCGGTCTAAGAGATACTTTCGCCACACCGTGCAGTGTGGCAACAACTGAGGTCGCTCGGTACCATGAGCAAATGACTTCGACACCTAGTTCGTCCTCCGTCGGTACCCAGCGCGTCAAGC
>WLEX01000070.1 GCA_009704065.1 Actinomycetota bacterium | reverse complement strand
GGTGCTGGCTTTGTATTTATGAAGGGCGCCGATGTAATTGATAAGACATATGCGCTTGGTCAAGTTGCAGTGCAATCACCTGCAGGTAAAACACAATTGGCAAAGGGTGAAACTGTCACGGTGAACTTGTCGGGCGGTACCGGACAACTGGCAGTACCAAATGTTGTGGTGGGTCAAACCACTGCATCTGCACAAGAGTTTTTACAAGCAGAGCCGTACAAGTTCGTAGTCACTATTACTGAAGAAGCAAGTGCCACTGTTGCAAAGGGCATCGTGATTCGTACCGATCCTGTTGTAGGCACATTGGTCGATGCAGGAACACCACTCAATGTGTATGTATCGAGTGGACCACAACCTGTTGCACTCACCAGCGTGAAGGGTCTTACTGATGCTGCTGCCCGTGACGCACTCACGAAGCTTGGTCTTGGCGCAACTGTTGAATATGTGAACCTCGCTGCTGGCGATGCGAACATTGGCAAAGTGGTTGCGCAAGGCACTGCTGTTGGCACCATGGTGAGCCCAGGCACTGCCATTGTGCTCACGGTTGGCCGCGACGCCGCCACCCCCACCGGCTAACCCCCTTGTCTTTCCTCACGATGTCGTGATATCATGATGTCATGTCAAAACAAACCACTGTTCGCCTTCCCGACGAATTAGCCGACAAAGCCGAAGTTGTAGCTCGCACTAAGGGAACCAGCGTTAATCAACTCATTATCGATTCTTTAGTAATCGAAATCGATCGTGTCCGCGCAGACACCGAATTCATGTCACGTGCCAAAGAGCTCGTCGAGCGTGACAAAGAAATTCTCGACGAACTAGCCAAGTGATCTACCTGTCTCTTGCTCAAGCTTTTGTGCTTGGCGAGTTAGTAACAGGAATAAAGGCCCATGACCTAGTCAATGTGTCAAGGTCTGAACTTCTCGACTCTGCATTGAATGCACCTCAAGCTGGTTTCGAAGAAGACGATTTCTACCCTGATTTCTTTATGAAGGCTGCTGTGCTGTGTTCACGACTTGCACTCAATCATCCCCTCCCAGATGGCAATAAGAGATTGGCGTGGATTTGCCTTGTGAAATTTTGTGATCTCAACGGGTTTGAATTATCTGTTCCTACAGTTGAAGCTGTTGATGCAATCCTGTTGGTTGCTTCGGGACAATTTCCTGAACCTGAATTGGCAGATTGGATTCGCGAGCGCGCAACTAGGCGTTAGTTACAGCGCGAAAGAAAGTTGCCGAGCATCTGATGGCCGGCGCCAGTGAGAATGCTTTCAGGGTGGAATTGCACACCTTCCACATCAACATCGCGATGACGAACACCCATCACCATGCCATCAGGAGTTTCAGCAGTGATCAACAATTCGTCGGGCATGCTCGCACGATCAATCACCAGTGAGTGATATCGCGTTGCTTCAACCGGTGACGGAATGTCTGTAAACACACCCGTGTTGTTGTGTGTAATAAAAGACGTTTTGCCGTGCATCAATTCCGGTGCACGAACAACGTCGCCGCCATACACGTGACCAATTGCCTGATGTCCGAGACACACACCAAATACCGGTGTGTTGCCGGCGAAGGCACGAATGGCATCGCAGATAATTCCGGCATCTTCGGGCCGACCTGGGCCTGGCGACAACAACACGCCATCGGGAGACAGGGCTACGGCTTCGGCCACCGTGAGCTGATCGTTACGCACCACCACGGGTTCTGCCCCAAGCTCACCCAAATACTGGACGATGTTGTACACAAAGCTGTCGTAACTATCGATGACCAGGATGCGTGCCATTCCTTAAGCCTGCCGTGTGCTGGCGTGTTCTACACTTGGCACGTGGCAACAAAGAAGAAATCTGGCGGACGCGTAACCCCGAAGGGTGGCCATAAGGCCGAACAACACTCGGGAAACCACGAACCTTCGGTGGGCTCGAGCAGCCGTTACACCCCGCCTGTACCCGTGTACACAAAGCACAGCGCTCCCTGGGTGCCCGTGTTGATGTTCGTTCTACTTGGCCTCGGCGCCCTGATTATCTTGTTTTATTACCTCGGATTTGTGCCTGGTGGCCGTAGTAATTGGTACTTGGCTCTTGGTTTGGGCTCGCTTTTGGGCGGGTTGTACACAGCCACTAAATATCACTGATACTGCTCGGTAGCCCCTACGGGCTATGCGCTTAGCACACTTTTCGGGTCGTCTATTCTGTCCACAGTATCCACAGGCTGTGCATAACTGAGTTTCGTTATGCACCGCTTAGGATTCAGCGACTACTAATCGATCTGCCACTGCCATTTGCGGGGTATGCACCTCTAATAGTGTGAGCGGGAACTTATGGGAAATCTCGCTGCTTCTCTTCGCCGCGGTCTCGGAGTCGGGTTTTTGTTGACCTTGGCATTTGCTGGCATTGGCGCTGATGCCGTACTTGCCCACAATGCACTTGCCGCCAGCGTTCCCGCCAATGGAGCTGTTCTCACCCAGCCCCCCTCAACCTGGTCGTTGACCTTCACAAAAGAGGTGCCGCTGAATAGTGCCTC
Organism: Actinomycetota bacterium; assembly: GCA_009704065.1. Taxonomy (GTDB): domain Bacteria; phylum Actinomycetota; class Acidimicrobiia; order Acidimicrobiales; family Ilumatobacteraceae; genus UBA2093. Next base: position 3,993 of record WLEX01000070.1, on the reverse strand, counting down.
AGCAGAACTGATCGCAACCGATGGGGTGCGCACTTCTTTGCCGGCGCCCACCTACGGCGCGTCCACCAAAGAGATCCTGTTTGCCTTGCCGCCCGATCTTGCTGGAGCAGTTACCGGACGATGGCGTCTAGTGGGTACAGATGGTCATGTGGTGACCGAACGTGTGAGTTTTACCGTAGAGGTTGCGATTGCCGCAACAGGTTCCACGACAACAATCGTTACAAATACAACGCCAAATGTTGATGCTGCAACATCAATAACAACACCGACTCCAACAGTCGTAACACTGGAAGATTCAATGACACCAGAGCCCGTGCGATTCGGTGTGCGGCTGTTTGGTTATGCAGCGCTTTTAATTGTGGGCGGCATGCTGTTCACCGAGTTGTTTATTGCTCGCGGAATTCTTGGGGCCTCACGTGCAAGTGAAGTACTACTTGTCGCGGGCGCGGTGTTAACTGTGACGCCCCTTGTCCAAACGTTGATATTCCTCGATGACTCTCGCGAGTTTGGTGTTGTGTCATCGATCTTTCACATAGGGGAAGCGTTCGATACCACCGCTGGCTCCATGCACTTTGTGCGGTTCCTCGCTGCATCTGTATTGCTGTTCGGAATAGTGCGCGCCGTGCGAACATCGTCACGAGCTGTAGTAGCTCTACCCATGTTGATTGCATCTGGTCTGTACCTTGTCTCGCTCGCATACACCGGTCACTCACGTTCGATGGGATGGCCTTGGTTGGGTGTGTCTGCAGGGGTTATTCATACTGTGGCCACAGCCGTATGGCTAGGTGGACTCATAGTCTTTATTTGCTTTGTCATACCCTCATTGCAACCAAGTCAAAGTTACGAAGCATTTCGTAAATTTGGTGATGCAGCCACATATGCCGTGATTGCCATGGTGATCACCGGAGTGATTCAGACTTTGCGACTGCACGGCAACCTCGCCACTTTGTTTACGCAAAGCCATGGACGCTGGTTGCTCCTCAAGCTGGTCCTCGTAGCACTCATGCTCAAGATTGGCGACATTAACCGTCGGCGTTTGTTGCGTAATTTGCCTACAGACGAAGCAAGTATCGAACGTCGCGTAGCGCTATTGCGCAGGGCAAGCATCACTGAAATCATCAATGGCGGTCTAGTGATGCTTGCGACAGCCGTTCTTGTGTCAGCATCGTTCAACTAACTATTTCTCATCATTACCCCACAACACAAAGCCAAGGAACACTATGAAACCGACACGAATTCTTCTTTCCGGAATCGCCACTCTTGCGCTTCTTGCAGGATGCGGTGGCGCGTCGAAAGTTATTGAAGTTGCCGACAAAGCAAAAGACATCGCTCAAGGTGTTGTCGAGTTCAACGATGCCGATGTCATGTTTGCCCAAATGATGATCCCCCATCATGAGCAAGCTATTGAACTGTCTGACATTGCACTCGATCCCACAGTGGGCGCAAGTGAAGCAGTGAAATCTTTAGCGACCCGCATTAAACGTGCACAAGATCCAGAAATTCTCATCATGAAGGGTTTTCTCACTACGTGGCGGAAAAGTACAACGATGGACAGCTCCATGAACCATGGCGACATGATGAGCGGCATGTTGAGTGCTACACAAATGGAAGAGCTATCTGCAAAGCGTGGTGCCGACTTTGACCTTGCATTTATGAACGGAATGATTGCGCATCATGAGGGCGCTGTCGACATGGCTGCAGACGTCTTGAAAGATGGCAAGAACTTGGCAGTAAATGCTCTGGCGAAAAAAATTACGTCAGCACAAGACGCTGAGATCACTGAGATGAAGAAGCTGCTCGGCTAAATCGGCCGCGCGCAACACCACGGTGTTGCTAATCAATCGGAACGATGATGTCCATGTCTTCTAAACAATGGCGTGGCGGTGGCGGATCTTCATCTGGTGCCATGGTCATACGTAGTTCAGTTCCACACACGCTGCAGCGATACCGCACATTGATGCGGCGCATCTCGCCTGATGGGGGCGGAGGCGGCAATGTTGACGTCATCGACTTGAGCATGCCGAAGCCAAATTTCCACACAAATCGCATAATGATGAGCCCGCCAATAAACCAGATGACGGCTGAAAAGGTGGGCATCGCTGCGAAGAGTGCGGGCATGAGGCTCGTTAGCCGAGGCGTTCGATGATGGTGGCGTTTGCCATGCCGCCACCTTCACACATGGTCTGCAACCCGTAGCGACCACCGGTGCGCTCAAGTTCATGCAGCAATGTGGTCATGAGGCGTGTTCCGCTGGCACCGAGTGGGTGACCAAGCGCGATAGCTCCACCGTTGACATTCACTTTGTCCATGTCGGGGTGCAGTTCTTTTTCCCACGCAAGAACAACAGAGGCGAATGCTTCGTTGATTTCGGTGAGATCCATATCGCCCATGGTAAGGCCGGCGCGTGACAATGCTTTTTGTGTTGCAGGAATTGGTGCTGTGAGCATGAGTTGTGGGTTGTCGCCCGCAAGACCAAAGTTCACGAAACGTGCGCGCGGTGTAAGACCAAGTGCACGGCACTTCTCTTCGCTCATGATGAGCATTGCTGATGCACCGTCGGTGATTTGGCTCGAGTTACCAGCAGTAACGCGGCCACCATCTTCGTCGCTGCGGAATGCTGGCTTGAGTGTCTGCAACTTTTCGAATGGCGAATCACGAATACCTTCGTCGGTAGTCATGAGAACACCTTCTGTGTCGAGCACAGGAAGAATCTCGCGCTCGAAACGACCCTCGGCAGTTGCACGTGCGGCGTACGCCTGCGAACGTGCAGCGAAACGGTCCATATCTTCGCGAGTGATGCTCCACTTATCGGCAATCATTTCTGCACTGATGCCCTGTGGCACAAGGCCGCCATCTGGTGCGTAGCGTGCGCTCACCATGGGGCCAAACGGATATCCGTACTTGCCATCGGCAACTGCCGAACCCATAGGAACGCGAGTCATCACTTCAACACCTGCTGCAATAACTATGTCGTATGCGCCAGCCATAACACCTTGTGCTGCGAAGTGTGCAGCTTGTTGTGATGATCCGCACTGACGATCAACCGTGGTGCCAGGAATTGTTTCTGGCAAGCCGGCAGCAAGAACTGCGTTACGTGCAATGTTGAGACTCTGCTCGCCCACCTGCATCACGCAGCCCATGATGACATCGTCAATGAGTTCGGGATCGATGTTGTTACGCGCAACAAGTTCGCGCAATGCAACACCAGCAAGATCTACGGGGTGCCAATCTTTGAGACGGCCGTTTCGCTTTCCGAGTGGAGTGCGAAGTGTGTCGACGATTACTGCGTTTTGCATGGTTGCCCTTTCGGCTTCTATGGAACTGTAGAAGTCTTACCGCTCAGGGGTACTACGCCAAAGTCGGAGCACGACGCGTGCCCCTTTTCACTAGTCGGCTTCAAGAACCTTGCTGAATACGCGGTGCAATGCCACTACGTCTGTTTCGGTGAGCCAGCTGGTGAACACACGACGCACAATGCGGTAGTAGGTGAGGCTTGCGGTTTTCCATACATCGTGGCCTTCGGGTGTGAGCACCAGCACGGTTGCTCGCCCATCGTCGCTCACTGATTTTTCGCGGGCTACTAATTGCTTATCTTCCAGCTTGTCGATTTGGCGCGACAAGCTTGACGGGTTCGCCATCACACGTTCGGCCAATTCACTGAACCGCAACGACTTATCATCGGCCATTGCAAGAGCATCGAGAATTTCAAACCACGGCAATTGCAGGTCTTCGTCTTCTTCTAAAGCGCGCGACAACATTTTGCTCATTGCGGCATGTGCAGTGAGAAATGACCGCCAGGCATCGAGACGTTCGGCGTCGGGCAATGTCATAGCTACATACTTACTTATTTTGAGCAGCTACTACGGCGGCAAAGTGTGCCAACGCCTCGTCGCGTGTGGTGTGCTTGGCGAGCAAGGCGCGGCTTGGCATCACTAACTTTGGCTGTGACACACCAAGAACACCAATGAGTCTGTTGTTCAGGCTGTACATGGC
>WLEX01000007.1 GCA_009704065.1 Actinomycetota bacterium | reverse complement strand
TGAAGGCGATTGGCCGAGTCGAAGTGCCTGGTGATGTTTTTATTAGCGCTCTTAAGCTCGACGACTGATGTCCGAGTCGACGAAGTCTGACAAGGGAAGTGCTTTTCGGTCGCTTCGTCACCGCAACGTCCGTGTGTACTTCGTTGGGTTGTTACTTTCTAATGTCGGAACGTGGCTTCAGTTCACAGCGACATCGCTTCTGATTTACCGCATTAACCATCGCGCAACCGATGCTGGCTTGAACACCTTGTTCCAGTTCTTACCGATGTTGCTGCTGGGGGCATGGGCCGGCGGATTTGCCGATCGGCACGACCGGCGCACGGTCACGATGTGGACTCAAACTGCACTCTTGGTGCAAGCGGTATTGCTAGCCGTTGCCGACTTCAGTGGACATGCATCGTTGCCAGTTATCTACTCATTGTCGTTAGTGCTGGGTATTGCAAACGCCATCGATAATCCGTCACGTCGAGGTTTGGTGACGGAGTTGGTGGAACCGGAAGATATTTCTAACGCAATGTCTCTCAACACAACGGTAATGACAGGATCTCGTATTTTCGGACCAGCAATTGCGGCTGCGCTCATTGGTCCACTTGGCACTGCATGGTTGTTCTCTATGAATGCAGTGTCATATGTGGCAGTCATTGTTTCCATACTTATGTTGCGACGTTCCGACATGATTGCGGTACCAACTGCGAAACGAGATGGCAAGCCTGTACGTGAAGCCCTTCAATTTGTGTGGGCGGATCCGTATATGCGTTACTCCTTCGTTGTGTTCACGGTGGTCAGCACATTTGCCTTTAACTACAGCGTGGTATTGCCAAAACTGAGCGATGTGATGTGGAATGAACCGAATGGATATCCGATCCTTCTCACCATGACCAGTTTCGGCAGTGTGGGTGGAGCGCTTGCGACTGCACGATTCCGACAAGTCACTATGGGCTGGTATGCCGCAATGATCGCCATTTGTGGTGTGGCCTGTATCGGCATGGGTTTTGCGCCCAATTTCTACAGTGCGTGTGTAGTGGCATTGCCGCTTGGGTTTGGTGGCACCGCGCTTGTTGCGTCGATGACTGGAATTTCTCAGAGCAAAGTCGGGCCTGAAATGCGCAGTCGCATAATGGCTTTACAATCGGTGGCGTTTCTTGGTTCCACCCCCATTGGCGGACCCATCACAGGTTGGATTGGCGACCACATCAGTATTCGTTGGTCAATTGCGTATGGCGGGGTGCTTGCGTTGGGTGTGCTCCCGTTCTTGAAGAAGGCAAAATGACAACTGCAATTTGGTGGATTCGGCGCGATATGCGATTGGCCGATAACAAGGCATTGCAATCGGCTGCTGCCAATAGTGCTGTCGTGCCACTGTTTGTCGTTGACCCTCGATTTGAAGTTGCAGGGCATGCACGCAAATCTTTTATGTATAACCACTTGCGTTCGCTAGATGCCGCAATGGGAAACAATCTTGTGCTGCGACATGGTGATCCTCTTGTAGAGGTTTTGGCACTCGCACAATTAGTGGGAGCCACAAGTGTTCATATCGCGAGTGATTTTGCTCCGTACGGCCGTAGGCGTGATGCGGCAGTTCGCGATGCGCTTGCCGCGAACGGAATCGAGCTAGTGGAGGCCGATTCCCCTTACTGTGTGAATCCAGGAACGGTGCTCAAAGACGATGGAACACCGCTGAAGGTATTCACACCGTTTTATAAGCGATGGTCACTCATCGATTTTTCGTCGGCAACTGAAACCGATGTTGTGTATGCCAATGAGGTGCAACATAGTCAGGGCTATCCCGAGGTCAGCACCACTGCTACCGAATTGCCGCCAGTCGGCGAGGATGCTGCATGGGAACGCTGGAATAGTTGGTCTGTAAAATTGTCGTCGTACCAAGAAGACCGCGATAACCCTGGTATTGACGGTACTTCAATGATGTCTCCGTATTTACGGTTCGGTGTGATTCACCCACGACAACTGATTGCGCATCTAAACGGCACAGAAGGTGCCGATCACTATCGGCGCGAACTTGCATGGCGCGAGTTTTATGCAGACGTGTTGTTTCATCAGCCACGCACAATGTGGGAAAACCTGCAGGAAAAAATGAATGTCTTATCGATTGACTCTGATGCAAATGCGCAGAAGCGTTTTGAGAAATTCTGTTCTGCCCAAACGGGTTACCCCATTGTCGATGCCGGCATTCGGCAAATGCTTGCTACGGGTTCTATGCATAATCGTGTGCGCATGATTGTTGCCAGTTTCTTGGTGAAGGATCTTCATGTGCCATGGCAGTGGGGTGCCAAATTTTTCATGCAGCATCTTGTCGATGGCGACATAGCTTCCAACAACCACGGATGGCAATGGACCGCTGGCACCGGCACCGATGCGGCTCCCTATTTCCGCGTCTTTAACCCCACATCACAAAGCGCCAAGTTCGACCCCACCGGTACATACCTGCGCCGTTGGATTCCCGAAATCGCAGACTTGGACGACAAATCAATTCACGAGCCGTCATCGCTTGGTTTATTGGCACCTACGGGATATCCCGAACCAATGGTCGACCATGCCGTGGAACGAAATGAAGCGCTGGCGCGTTATAAAGCGGTCAGCGGAAAGTAAATTTGTAAGTCAATGTTGGACGAACGCAAAACCGCCATTCTTCGCGCCGTAGTGCAGGAATACGTAGCCACGGGGCAACCTGTTGGCTCTACGGTCATTGCCAATATCCCTGCAGTCAAAGTGTCGTCGGCAACAGTGCGCAATGAGATGGCTGCCCTCGAACAAGAGGGGTATTTAGCTCAACCCCATACATCGGCTGGTCGTATCCCCACCGATAAGGGCTACAGGCACTTTGTCGATTCCATGGCACATAGCGGAGTCTTGGCACGTGAAGATGCAACCCAAGTGGGCGACTTCTTTAGTGCAGCCCATGGGCGCATGGAAGATTTATTGCGTCATACCACCACGCTTCTTGCCAATATCACGCATCACACCGCAGTCATTGTTGGTCCTGAGGCCGATGCCACCATTGTTCGGGCGGTCCATATCAGTCGAGTCACTCCGCGTACAGCCACTGTGGTTGTGGTGCTGTCTAATCACAACGTGGAAAACGAAACCATTCAGATGTCAGAAGACATTAATGATGACCACATTGCATTAGCGGTGCGGCATTTGTCGAAAACCTTGGTGTCGCACTCATTGGCCGATATTCACACCGTTCCATCTTCGAACGATGCACATGTTGATGCAGTGTGCTTTGCCACGGTGAATGCGCTCTCGCGTCACCGTGCCGACAAACCTGTCTTTGTCGGTGGGGCATCATCATTGGCTAACGCATTCGATGCAGTCGATGTTGTGCGTGATGTGTTGTCAACCATCGAACAACAATTTGTTGTGGTGACTTTGCTGCAAGACCTTCTCGATCGTGGACTCTCTGTAGCCATCGGAGCCGAACATGGAATTGAACCCTTGTCTGCATGTTCCGTGGTGGTGGCACCAGTCATGGCCGATGGTGAAGTCATCGGCACAGTGGGTGTGCTCGGACCAACTCGAATGAATTATCCTCAAGCACTCACCACTGTTGAAGTAGTGAGTGAACAATTGGGGCGTCATATTGCAGAAGGAGTGTCATGAGCGAAGATTTCTATGAATTACTTCAGGTGAGTCGATCTGCAACTGCCGACGAAATCAAGAAGTCGTACCGTCGTCGTGCACGAGAACTGCATCCCGATGCAAACCCTGGCGATGCTGAAGCCGAGGACATGTTCAAGAAAGTCAGCCGTGCCTATGAGGCGCTGTCTGATCCTGAATCACGTGAGCGATACGACCGTTTTGGTGAACAAGGCCTTAATGGTGGTGGCGGCGGGGGAGACCCGTTCGGTGGCGGCGGTTTTGGCGACATTTTCGAGGCGTTCTTCGGAGGCGGCGGCGGTTCTCGTCAGCAAGCCGGTCCTCCGCGTGGTCAAGATCTCGAAGTCACTGCTCGCATCGATTTAGCAGCGGTCATGTTTGGCACCGAAGTAACTGTTGAAGTAAACACAGCAATTACATGCACCGACTGCACAGGAAGTGGCGCGGGGATGGGAACCGAACCCGTCACGTGCACCGAATGCGGTGGTGTTGGTCAGGTTCGTCGTGTGCGTCAGAGCATGCTTGGCCAAATGGTCACCACTGGTCCGTGTGGGCGCTGTGGTGGCATGGGCAAGGTCGTTGTTACTCCGTGCTCAAAGTGCTCGGGAGAAGGTCGTACGTCGTCGCGTGAGTCGTACACAGTTGATGTGCCCGCCGGAATTAGCTCAGGGCAAACACTGCGTCTTTCTGGTCGTGGAGCAGTGGGGCCGCGCGGTGGTGGTCCTGGCGATCTGTATGTGCATGTTGCAGTGGCACAACACCCCGAATTCATTCGCGATGACGACGACCTTGTGTGGTTATTGCCGCTCTCGATTTCTCAGGCGTCGCTCGGTATGCATCGCGTTCTAGAAGCACTCGATGGTGAACTCGATCTTGTGGTGCCTGCTGGTACGCAGCATGGTCATGAATTTGTAGCAAAGGGACGCGGTATTCCGCATCTCAGTGGGCGCGGTCGTGGCAACTTGCGCGTACGAGTGTCGGTAGTTGTTCCGAAGAAACTAAATGACGAAGAAGAAACCATCATGCGTCGTTTGGCCGAAATCTCTGGCGACGAAGTGGCAAGCACAGACAAAAAATTCTTCTCTCGCATTAAGTCAGCATTTTCGTGAACGAAGCATTGCGACAATCGGCGGCACACGTCTTTGTCGACAATGTTTTTTCTCCATCACTTACTACCGATGACCAGCATCATCTGTCTCGTGTATTGCGATTACGTGATGGCGAATCAGTTACCTGCAGTGATGGCAAAGGTTCATGGGTCCAGTGTGAATGGCGCAACGATTCCATCGCAGTGATAGGTGAATCCGTCACTGAAGCACCCCGTAACACACCTCTTACGGTGGTGATCGCGCCGGTGAAGGGCGATAAGACAGATTTAGTGATCGAGAAATTGGTCGAGATTGGCATCGACCACATCGTGATTCTTGCTCCGCTCGATTACAGCGTGGTGCGTTGGGCTCACGACAAAATTCCACAAGTCATGGCGCGTTACCAGCGAATCGCAAAAGCTGCTGCCATGCAATCTCGACGAGTGTTTTTGCCTACCGTCTCTGGCCCAACACCACTAGGAGACGTACTGGGCCAATCGGTGGGCTTTGCCGAACCAGGAGGCGCTGCACATCCGCGAGATGTGACCACCCTGGTCATCGGCCCCGAAGGTGGCTTCTCGCCAGCCGAGCTAGCTCTTGCTTCTGTCACGGTGTCGCTTGGTGAGGGAATCCTGCGCGCCGAAACTGCTGCCATTGTGGGCGCTGCCCTGATGGTCGCACACTGACCTCACCGTATGCACCACACTGGGTGGTGATATGCCTACGTACTCTGACGACGAACTTCTCAAAGATTCACCCTTTACGCACCTAGTCGGGGAGCGTCTGCGCCGTATCAGGCAACAGAAACAATGGTCGTTGTCTGATGTCGAGGCCAATAGCGACAGCGAGTTCAAGGCATCTGTCTTGGGCGCCTATGAACGCGGAGAGCGAGCAATCTCTGTTCCTCGCCTGGAAAGACTGGCTCGCTTCTACGGGGTCAGTATCGATCAGTTACTTCCTCGTGATTCGCAACGGGGCGATGAAGCATCGAACAATGACGGTGCTCCGCGCAAGTTACGTATTGACGTTGCCAAGTTGTCCACGATGAGTGGCCCCCAGTTCGAAATGCTCGAACGGTTGCTGCGCATGATTCAAGTACAGCGTCAAGACTTCAATGGAAAAGTAATTACGGTACGCGCACACGACACACGTGCAATCGCCGTGATGCTCGATGTGCCTGTCGACAATGTGGGTGACAAGTTGTCTGAACTTGGCCTGTTGTTCGTGCCACCAGCAGCGTAAGTATTTATATGTCTGAGTTCGGTGTCTATGTACACATTCCCTTTTGTCGACATCGGTGCGACTATTGCGCGTTCGCTACTTGGACCGACAAAGACGACATTATGGAGTCGTATGTTCAAGCGGTGATTACCGACATTGAGCGCAAGGTGGCAGATGGCATGCCCGTTGCCGACACCGTATTTTTTGGAGGCGGTACTCCCACACGTCTCGACCCACATCTTCTAGCTGCCATTGTGAAAGCAATTCCTGTATCGAATCAGCCAGAGATCACTATCGAATGCAATCCGGACGATGTCACCACAGACATGATGCGTATTTATGCAGAAGCTGGCGTCAATCGCATCAGCATGGGCGTGCAGTCAATGGTGCCATCAGTGCTTCACTCTCTGAATCGCACTCATGATCCGGCAAATGTTGAAAAGGCAATCGCATCTGTGCGAAGTGCGGGAATTACCTCCATCAATCTCGACCTCATTTATGGAGTCAACGGCGAATCAACCGAAGATTGGGAAACCACTGTGAATGCCGCGATTGCATTACGTCCCACTCACATCTCGGCATACGGTCTCACAGTTGAAGCGGGAACACCACTCGCCGACGATCCATCGCGGTATCCCGACGACGACGACCAAGCAGATAAATACATCATTGTCGACGATGCATTGTTGGCAGCGGGCATGCACAACTACGAAATAAGCAATTGGGCTTTGCCTGGTCACGAATGCAGGCACAACAAGGTGTATTGGTCGCAGGGCAACTACACAAGTTTCGGCTGTGCAGCGCATTCACATTTAGATGGCAGGCGTTGGTGGAACATGCGTACACCAGAGCGATACATCGCAGCAGTGATTGCAAATGAATCGGTGGAAGCCGCCGACGAAGTGCTCGATGATTTCGGACGCAAAAAGGAAGCTCTCGAACTTTCTCTACGCACTATCGATGGAGTTCCTGCGGGCACACTCGATGAGGATTACCTAGGTGACCTTGTGGAACGTAGGGGAGACCGTGTGGTGCTCACTCGCCGGGGTCGGCTTTTGGCCAACGAAGTGACGCTCACGCTGAAGCCCTGATAAACTGACAATTACCTATTGAGGGCGTGTAGCTCAGTTGGTAGAGCACCACCATGACATGGTGGGGGTCCCGGGTTCGAGCCCCGTCGCGCCCACTAGAATCCCGTAGTGGATATTCTTCTCGCAGTCCTTGCAGCCAGCGTGTATGGCGTGGCCGATTATTGCGGCGGACGTGCGACTCGATCAGTATCTGCAATCACCGTCACCGTGGTTGGGCAATTCTGTGGATTTCTTGCACTTCTTGTCATCGTTCTTTTGTCGGGCGTGCCCACCCCTCCGGTCTCTGATTGGTTCTGGGGTGGTGTAGGCGGTGTCGCTGGCGCAACGGGACTACTTGCCTTCTACAAGGCGATGGGTAGCGGATTCATGACCGTGGTTGCTCCAGTGTCTGCAGTAACTGCTGCAGCAATTCCTGTCATTGTGGGATTATCGACAGGGGAACGACCTGGCGGATTGGCGCTAGCTGGAATCCCCATCGCACTTATTGCTATCGCGTTAGTCAGTGATGCGTTAGGCCCTCATCATCGCCGTGCACCCCGCAGTGTTTTCGTAATGGCCATCGTTGCGGGAAGTGTGTTTGGTTCGTTGTTTGTCATTCTCGGACACACGAGCGATAACTCTGGTCTTTGGCCAGTGTTAGCAATGCGTTGCACATCGGTGCCATTTATGTTCGTTGTTTTGCTGTTAAGTAAAAACAAAATTTCAGATGTGCGTCCGCAGCTTCGTTTAATTGCGGGATCTGGCCTATTAGACACAGCTGCAAACGCCATCTATTTACTTGCTGTACGACACGGACTGTTGTCCATCACTGCAACGATCAACTCCTTTTATCCGGCGAGCACTCTTTTGTTAGCAACAGGGCTCGACAAAGAAAAGATTCACCGTTCTCAAGCAGTGGGCTTGGCGTTTGCCGCACTTGCCCTTGTCATGATTTCGATCGGGTAGTTATTTTTCGCCTAGTGCGGCTTTGATTACTGCTTCGCTTTCGCGCGCGGCTCCACGGAAAATCCCCTTTGCCATGAGCGACGACTCTGACTTTCGACGGGTCTCGTAAATGTCGGCCCGCATCTTGTGAAGATCAGGGTCGTCGGGTGCAGCCCAACCGGCAAAGTCGGCCAAATGGCAGGCGAGCCGGAGATCGCCTGATGCGGCAAGTTCGGCGGCACGACGTATTAGTACATCGGCGCCACCAGCGACAGAGGCAAGTTCAACGGCAAGCGATTCGTCTAAAGCGGGCTTTAAGCGAGACGGTGCACCATCCCACCAACCTCCGAACAAACGCCAAATGTTTCGAACAACAAATTCTGGTTCGTCGTAGAGAGGACGAAGATACGGTTTGCCCAATGTTGCTTCGGGAATCTTGACACTATGAATAATGGTGTTGAGCGTTTCGCCCGCATTCATCATTTCAACAGTTGTTGCCACTAAGTACTCAAGTGCAGATGCAATCTCATCGAGTACGCGCGCAATACGTTCTTTTCCGGCAATGGGTAAACCGTGGGCGGGGAGCAGCAGTTCTGGCTCCTTTGCCATGATTGCTCTGAGAGTTTCGGCCCACTCAATTGGCCATCGTTGCACTTTTTGTGGGTTGCCGGCGTTAGGAAAATTCCAGATAACAAAATCTCCGGTAGCAACCCACTTTTGTTGGGGGAACCACGACCAGAGATGATCGTCTGTTTCGCCTCGGCCATGATGAAATTCAACCTCGCTGTCACCAAACTTCATGGAAGCAAACGTGTCGACGACATCGGTGGTGTCGAGAGTGTTACGCGGGATGAAATCGCTGAGTCGCGGGGCTCCAGTGGGAGGTCGCAAGTCGTTCATGATGGTGTTCACGTCGCCACGAATACCACCAAACTGGCGTGCATTGATCGCAACATTCCAATCGTTGGTGTATCGATACCGATCGAAACGGCGTTGCACATTCTTGTGACCGATGACGCGTGGTGCTTGATGGTTAAGTGCTGCAGCGTTCGCTGCAAAAGCGACACTGCCACCAACGTGATCGACATGGCCGTGTGTGTAGACCAGAGCGTTGAATGGGTCTGTGGACCATGAACGAATGGAATCGACAACTTGTTGACCCGTGTTCACGTGGCTGGTGTCGAAACACACAAGTCCATCGCCAGAATTCCACGTGACTACATGGCTAAAGGACTCCACCATGGCGAGCCCCTCGGCAATTTCCGATAGTTCTCCAGTGGTTCTATTGACTGGCTCGTTAGCGATTCCCGAATCGACGACGCGGGTACTCAGAGCAATCAGATCTGCCATGGTGAACTTCCTTTTTAGATTTTGGCTAAGCCAAGGACTCTCTCGCCCAGAATGTTACGCATCACGTTTGATGTGCCACCCATTATTGTGTACCCAGGACTATAGGCGAGACCTTTTGCAGTGTCGTCCCAAATCATTGCGTTTGCGCCCATGACGGTGCTCACAAACTGATCGACACGTTGCTGGTGTTCGGTACAGAAGCACTTCGTTGCAGCAGAAAATCCTGCAGGCGCTTGTTTCAGTACCTCGCGCATCACCAAGATGCGACCAATGCGGTATCCGGTTTCAAGTTTTGCGATTTCTTGGCGAACCAGATCATCGGTGGTGTCGGCCATTGCGCATGCTTCTTGAAAGAGGAAGTACGTAGAAACAAGGCGGTCGATGCCGCCGCGTTCGTGTTCGAGTTGACGCATAGTTTGAGAAAAGGCTCCACCAATTTGTCCCACTAAGTTTTCCTTCGGTACGCGCACGTCGGTGTAGAACACTTCACAGAAATGACGATTGGTAGTCATGTCTGTAATTTTGCGAATTTCAATTCCGGGAGTGTTCATCGGCACGATGATCTCGCTGATGCCCGCATGTGGTGGGCCATCACTGCTGGTGCGGCAAATGAGATAGCAGTAGTCGGCTTCGCCACCAAAACTGGTCCAAATCTTTTGACCATTGATGACCCATTCATCGCCATCGTCACGTGCAGAAGTGGAAAGTGATGCAAGGTCGCTACCGGAGTTTGGTTCGCTCATACCGATGCACCATGTTGTTTCACCAGCAAGAATTCCGGGCAAGAACTTTTCTTGTTGTTCTTTGGTGCCGTACTGAATGAGAGCGGGACCCATTTGACGGTCACCGAACCAACTAGCGGCAATGGGTGCGCCTGCTTTGATCATTTCTTCGCCAACAATTAGTCGTTCGATGGGTGGGCGACCGCCGCCACCAAATTCAGTGGGCCAAATGAGTCCGATCCATCCGTGCGATGAGAGCTCGCGTGAGAACTCTTTGGAGTACCCGTTCATCCAAGATGCAGCATGACGTCCGAAACGGGCAACACCGCTTGCAGCCACCTCGGCGGCCTTGGCGCGAAGGGCTATTTGGTCGGGAGTCCACTCAAAATCCATTACTTCAGATGGTAGAGCGCGAACTTGCCCGAAACGCTATTGTGTACAAGTCTGATACAAGTGATATTCGGCATACAGCCGACACAGAGAAAAGGTGTTCCCGTGGCAAAGATCAAGGTAGATAATCCCGTAGTTGAGCTCGATGGCGACGAGATGACGCGCATCATTTGGCAGTTCATTAAAGAGCGCCTCATCCTTCCGTATCTCGATATCGAACTTGAGTATTACGACCTTGGTATGGAGAGTCGCGATGCGACCGACGACCAAATCACCATCGATTCAGCAAATGCCATCCTCAAGCACGGTGTGGGCGTTAAGTGCGCCACAATCACTCCTGACGAGGCTCGTGTTGAAGAGTTCGGTTTGAAGAAAATGTGGAAGTCGCCAAACGGCACCATTCGAAACATTCTTGGTGGTGTGGTGTTCCGTGAGCCAATCATTTGCAGCAATATTCCAAAACTTGTTCCCGGCTGGACAAAGCCCATTGTTATTGGTCGTCATGCACACGGTGACCAGTACAAAGCAACAGACTTTAAAGTTCCAGGTGCCGGATCAGTCACCATGACATTCACTCCAGAAGATGGCAGTGCGCCCATGGAGTTCAAGATTGCTGACTACGGCGCCGACGGCGGCGTTGCAATGGGTATGTACAACTTCAACGACAGCATCCGCGATTTCGCACGTGCATCGTTCCGCTATGGCCTCTCACGTAACTACCCCGTGTACATGAGCACGAAGAACACCATCTTGAAGGCCTACGACGGCCAGTTCAAAGATTTGTTCGAGCAGATTTTCGAGGCTGAGTTCAAGGCTGATTTCGACAAGGCTGGCCTTACTTACGAACACCGCCTCATCGACGACATGGTTGCTAGCGCCATGAAGTGGGAAGGTGGATACGTGTGGGCATGTAAGAACTACGACGGCGACGTGCAGTCAGACACCGTTGCTCAAGGTTTTGGCTCACTTGGTCTTATGACTTCGGTTCTTATGACTCCAGACGGCAAGACCGTAGAAGCAGAAGCAGCTCACGGCACAGTGACTCGTCACTATCGCGAACACCAAAAGGGCAACAAGACATCAACAAACCCTGTTGCATCAATTTATGCATGGACCGGTGGTCTCAAGCATCGCGGCAAACTCGATAACAATCCGAAGCTCAGTGAATTCGCAGAAAAGCTCGAACAAGTATGCGTTGAGTGCATCGAGGCTGGAGAGATGACAAAGGATCTTTCGCTCCTCATCTCGAAAGATCAAGCATGGCTCACCACTGAAGATTTCCTTGCTGCAATCGATCGTCGCCTTCAAGCAAAGATGGCCTAATCGTCATGAAAGCAATTGTCCTTCGTTCCTACGGAGGACCTGATGTTCTCCTATCAGAAGATATTCCTTCACCCACTTTTGGGGCAGAAGAGATTCTTGTCTCGGTGGCTGCTACCGCATTGAATAGAGCCGATCTATTGCAACGCATGGGTTTCTATCCCAATCCGTTTCCTAGTGGCCCCGAGATTCCTGGTTTGGAATTTGCTGGCACCGTTAAGGCAGTGGGTGAGCGTGTCACTGCTTGGAAAGTGGGCGACGCTGTGATGGGCATCGTTAGTGGTGGCGCATACGCGCAAGAACTTGCGTTACATGAGCGCCAAGCCATGGCTGTACCGAGCGGCATGTCGTTACATGATGCTGCAGGAATCCCCGAGGTTTTTATCACTGCATGGGATGCACTGGTGGTGCAAGGTGGGCTCACGTCTGGTCGTTGGGCAATGGTGCACGCAGGTGCGTCGGGCGTGGGAACTGCAGGTATTCAAATCGCTAAAGCAATTGGTGCGCGCATCATCGTCACGTGTTCTGCAGGCAAGGTGCAGGCATGTAGAGACCTCGGTGCCGACGTTGTGGTTGATTACGGCTCGCATGATTTTGTGGCAGAAGTTGCTACAGCTACCGGTGGCAAAGGTGTCGATGTCATTCTCGATGTCATTGGTGGCGATTATGTCGAACGCAATGTGGCATCGCTTGCTGTGAAAGGTCGCATTATTCAGGTGGGTGTCATGGCAGGTCAGCCATTGCCGTTCAACGTTGGAACATTGTTGGCAAAACGTGCTTCGATTACGGGAACGGTGTTACGTGCTCGACCACTCGATGAAAAGATTGCAATCACTCAGCGTTTTGTATCTGAAATGCTGCCGTTGTTTGGTACAGGGGCATTGAAACCAGTCATCGATTCAACGTATTCGTTTGCCGATATTGCGAAGGGCCATGAGTACATGGCCACCAACGGCAACGTGGGCAAAATAGTTATTACTGTTGCGTAATAACTGCGCTTAGCGCTTAGCGATTGCGACGTAATCGCGTTCGTCAGGGCCGGTGTACCACTGGCGCGGACGACTGATTTTTTGTTCTTTGTCGTTCAATAGCTCTTGCATGTGGGTCAACCAGCCAACAGTGCGGGGGATTGCGAACAAAACGGTGAACATGTCGACAGGGAAACCAAGAGCCTGGTAAATAAGGCCTGAGTAGAAGTCGACATTCGGGTACAGCTTGCGCGAGATGAAGTAGTCATCGCTCAGTGCAGCAGCTTCAAGTGCAAGCGCTACATCGAGAAGTGGGTTCATGCCTGTCACTTCGAATACTTCGTACGCGGTCTTTTTAATGATGGTGGCACGTGGGTCGAAGTTCTTGTACACGCGGTGGCCAAATCCCATGAGGCGACCTTCGCCTGCTTTCACACTTTCGATAAAAGCAGGAACATTAGAGACATCACCAATTTCGGCGAGCATGCGCACTACAGCTTCGTTAGCTCCACCGTGAAGTGGGCCATACAGCGCTGCCGCTGCGGCTGCAGTAGCTGTGTATGGGTCGGAGTTGGCTGAGCTCACTACGCGCATTGCGGTGGTGCCGCAGTTCTGTTCGTGATCGGCATGGAGAATGAACAAAACGTCCATGGCGCGAGCAAGTACTGGGTTCACTTTGTAATCATCACCAATCTTGAACATCATGTTTAAGAAGTTCTCGCCGTAGGAAAGCGCATTGTTTGGGGAAACGAAAGGCAGTCCCTGGCTAAAGCGGTAACACATTGCGGCGATAGTAGGAACTTTGGCTACAAGGCGAAGCACTTGCTTATCGAAAGAATCCTTATCGAAAATATCTTTTGCGTCATCGTAGAAAGTGCCGAGGGCTGCAGTTGCTGAGATGAACATGCCCATTGGGTGAGCGTCGTAGTGGAATCCATCGACAAAACGCTTACGCATGTTTTCGTGAATCATCGTGTGGTGAGTGACATTCAGTTCCCAGTCAACGAGTTGTTGTGCGGTGGGAAGGTCGCCATGGATGAGAAGGTATGCAACTTCGAGAAAAGTTGACTGGTCGGCGAGTTGCTCAATGGGGATTCCGCGGTAGCGCAGGACTCCGTTATCGCCGTCGAGATATGTAATCGATGATTGGCAGGCCGCTGTAGAGAGATATGCGGGGTCGTACATGAAGAGACTGGGATCGAGTTCGCGCAAAGCTGCAGAGCTGAAAACTCCACCAGTGATGGGCACCGTGACTGTTTTTCCGGTGCGATCATCGGTGATGGTAATTGTGTCAGTCATGTGGGATCTCCTCGACTAAGACGAAGGTGGCGAGGGCTTGCTCCCCCGCAGAACAGGTTAGGCGACCCGATGCTCCCTGTTCCACTTACCCGAGGGAAATATTGGGTTACAGGGGAGTGTTGTCGTGTTTGCGGGAGCGAATGGCCTCGCGTTTGTCTCGCAACATGTGAAGTGATGCACAAATCTCTCTGCGAGTGTCTGCGGGGTCGATAACTGCGTCGATATAGCCACGTTCGGCAGCGATGTAGGGATTAAGAAGTCGTGCGGTGTAATCGGCTTCGAAAGCAGCTCGTTCTTCGGGAGTTGCTCGACGTTGCAAAATGGCGGCAGCTTGTCCGGCTCCCATTACGGCAAGTTCCGCGCATGGCCATGCGAGACAGAGATCGTTACCCATCTCCTTTGAGTCCATCACGATGTAGGCACCACCATACGATTTGCGCAATATGACACAAATACGTGGCACGGTGGCGCGCGCATATGCAAACACCAGTTGTGCGCCATGGCGAATCATGCCTCGCCATTCCAGGTCTTTGCCTGGATAAAAACCAGGTGTATCGACAAGGGTCAGAACAGGAATGTTGAAAGCGTCGCAGAATGCAACAAACCGTGCTGCTTTTTGTGATGCAGGAATATCGAGGGTGCCTGCAAGAGAGATGGGTTGGTTAGCAACGATGCCAACGGAGTAACCAGCCATGTGGGTGAATGCAGTGATGACATTGCCCGCCCAACGTGGTTTCAGTTCAAGATAAATGCCATCGTCTGCGATAGATGTAATCACATCTCGTACGTCGTAACTTCCTGTCGAAGTGGTGGGGATGAGTTCCCCCGCTTCTGGTGTTGCCCGATTATCCGGATCGTCCGTTGAGACAATCGGTGCTAATTCATTAACGTTTGAGGGAAGAAAATCAAGTAACTCTTCCACCCATATTGTTGCAGCGGCAAGATCGGCAACAACCACGGATGCAACTCCGCTATGACGTGCGTGCGTGCCTGCGCCACCGAGTTCGTCGGTGCTCACATCGATGCCAGTGAATTCCACCACCATCG
>WLEX01000069.1 GCA_009704065.1 Actinomycetota bacterium | reverse complement strand
GTCATCGTTTTTACCGGAGCATGGGGCCTAGGCACCATCGAGGTTGCAGACAAATCCACTGCTTACATGGCAACGTTTGGTCTCAAGATGCTGACGGTGGCTGCTGCTGTTATAGCAACGCTTATTCATTCGATGGGACAATCGAAAGCTGCTAAAGCCATTGGTGGAGCAGTAGGGCTACTTGCATCATTGGCCGCTGCATATGGCGGCATTTTGCTCGCCCACGTTCAATAATTTTTAGTTACGTGGAACTTTATTCCACGCCACTTCACGATCAACACGCACATCGCCTGGCAATCCAAGGATTCGCTCGCCAAGAATGTTTTTCATCACTTCTGTTGTGCCACCTTCGATTGAGTTGGCACGCGAGCGCAAGAAAGCTTTTTGAACACCATCGAAACTCATTGCAGTTTCTGGTCGAATCATTTCGTACGAACCGTACAACATGCCTTCGGCTCCCATGAGTCCAATAGTGAAGGCGTACACATCTTTGTTGAGATTGGCACTTTCCATTTTGCCGATCGAACCTTCGGGTCCAGGTGCACCCATGCGACGATTTGCATTAGCACGAATGTTGGTAAGACGGTGTACTTCAGCACGAATCCACAATGTCATCAATTCGTCGAGAGTTGATTTTTCTTTTTGGTCAGCAGGAAGTGCTTTCCATGCAGCCACAGCTTGCGAGATGGATCCTGAACCTTTTTGAGGAATCGCTCCACCAATTGATACGCGCTCGTTCATTAATGTTGTGAGACTGACACGCCAACCATCACCTGGATTACCCAACATTTCAGCTTCGGGAATACGAACATCAGTGAAATAGACCTCGTTGAATTCGGCTTCACCTGTCATTTGACGCAAGGGACGAATTTCAACTCCGGGAGCTTGCATGTCAACCACAAATGCTGTGAGACCAGCATGCTTCACAGCATCTGCATCAGTACGCACAACTAAAAGGCCAAAACGCGACAGATGAGCAAGGGTGGTCCACACTTTTTGACCATTGGCAATCCACTCGTCGCCATCTTTTTCACCCTTGGATGACAAACCAGCGAAGTCTGATCCAGAACCTGGCTCGGAGAACAACTGACACCACACTTCTTCACCGGTAAAGAGCGGACGAAGGTAACGCTTCTTTTGCGCTTCACTGCCCCACTCAACAACGGTTGGTCCACACATGCCGTGACCGATCGGATTGCGATACATCGCATTGGGTGCACCTGCAGCAAACACACACTCGTTCACGACTTTTTGCAACTTCGGCGATATTCCAAGTCCACCAAATCCAACGGGAAAATGGACCCACGCCAAGCCTCTGTCGAACTGAGCTCCAAGAAAATCAACGACCGACGTCTTTGAAGGCGGAAAATCTCGTACGAGTTCTTCTGCCATACGCAGAACTTGGGCTTCCGAAATGCTGGTGTCTTCTATAACGCTCATGGTTTCCCCTTACTGGACGACTCCTAAAACCTAATCCTCAATTCCATTGGGACACGAACCAAGCGCGGACTCCCTTGTGACCGCCGTCATTCGTTAGTTTTGTTGTATGTACCCAGGACTCCATGCCGCCACCCATCCCGACCGTCCCGCCATTATCCAGGCCGACACCGGGGTCATCACAACATACGGACAACTACACACGCGGGCGATTCAACTCAGCAACGTACTGCGATCGGCTGGCTTGCAACCCGGTGACCACATCGCAATTTGTATGGAGAACCATGAGCGCTATCTCGAGGTGATCTGGGGCTGCCATTACGCCGGTCTTGTGTACACCGCATGTTCTAGTCGCTTAACAAAGGCTGAGATTTCTTACATCCTGAATGATTGTCAGGCTAAAGGTTTCATTACATCGAAATATAAATCAGATCAAGCAGCCGAGATTGCAAACGACATCCCCAATGTTCATCTTCGTCTCATGCTCGATGGAACGATTCCCGGGTACGACTCATACGAGTCCACAGTGTCAGCTGCCTCCACCACAGCACTCGAAAACATGATCGATGGAACCGACATGCTCTACTCGAGCGGAACAACAGGTATGCCCAAGGGCATTGCACGTCCTTTCCCTGGCACACCGCTTGGTACTGCAGCTGGCCTGGCAACCGCGCTAACCGTAGGTCTATATAAATTTCGTGAAGACATGTTGTACTTGTCGCCAGCACCTCTGTATCACGCAGCACCGTTACGTTTTAATTTGTCTGTCCATGCTGCCGGTGGCACAACAGTTGTCATGGAACACTTCGACGCAGAGGATTACCTCAAGTTCGTCGAGAAGTATTCGATTACTCACACCCAACTAGTTCCCACCATGTTTATTCGCATGCTCAAATTAGATGAGGCTGTTCGCAATAAGTACAACGTGTCCACTCTTGAAGTTGCAATTCATGCAGCAGCGCCGTGTCCTGCACCCACGAAGAAGGCCATGATCGAGTGGTGGGGACCAATCATTCACGAGTATTACGCCGGAACCGAAGGTAACGGCTTTGTGTATTGCAACAGCGAAATGTGGTTGGCTCACCCAGGCACTGTGGGAACAGCCATCCAAGGAATTGTTCACATCTGTGATGAAAATGGAGAAGAACTTCCTGTCAACGAATCTGGAACTGTGTTCTTTGAAGGAAGCGCAAGTTTCGAATATCACAACGATCCTGAAAAAACCAAAGCATCACGTGACCCGAAAGGTCGCGGTTGGTCAACACTTGGAGACGTCGGATATCTCGACGAAGATAATTTCCTGTATCTCACCGACCGCAAAGCTTTCATGATTATTTCAGGTGGAGTCAA
The DNA here is from genome assembly GCA_009704065.1 of Actinomycetota bacterium. Taxonomy (GTDB): domain Bacteria; phylum Actinomycetota; class Acidimicrobiia; order Acidimicrobiales; family Ilumatobacteraceae; genus UBA2093. The sequence goes on along the minus strand of WLEX01000069.1, from coordinate 3,790 downwards.
CATCTATCCGCAAGAGGCTGAGAATGTTCTTGTTAACCATCCGAAGGTAGTTGACATAGCTGTCTTCGGAGTTCCCAACGATGATTTTGGCGAGGAAGTAAAGGCAGTCGTGCAGCCCGTTGCCATGCCGACGAACCCTGAAGAAGCTGATGCTCTTTCAAAGGAACTTATTGCCTACTGCAAGACTCACCTTGCTGACATTAAATGTCCACGCAGCGTCGATTTCCGAGAAGAACTACCTCGACATCCAACTGGCAAGTTGTACAAGCGTCTGTTGAAAGACGAATATTGGAAAGCAGCTGGTCGCGCAATCTGATGATGGCGCGGCACCCATACCTGGAACACGAAGGTCCAATAGCGTTTGCCCATCGTGGCGGGACATCCACAGCTCCTGAAAACTCACTCCGTTCCTTTGAGAATGCTGTCTCTCTTGGATATCAATATGTGGAGACAGATGTGCATGCAAGTAGCGACGGAGTCCTCCTTGCTTTTCACGACACAAACCTGAAGAGGACCTGCGGCCAGGACGTAACAATTCAATCCACGCCGTATTCAGTGTTGTCACAGGCTCGCGTAGAAGGCACCGACCCCATTCCTCTCCTCGAAGACATCCTTGGCTCGTGGCCGCAGCTTCGTGTGAATATCGATTGCAAAGCGGATTCGGCCCTGCAGCCACTTATTGACGCCGTCAAAAGAACAAATTCGCTCGATCGAATATGTATTGGCAGTTTTAGCGATGATCGCCTCTCCAAGATTCGCGCTGCATTTGGTGCTGCCGTGTGCACCTCTATGGGTCCTCGTGAAGTAACTCGATTCGTTCTAGCGGCATCTCTTCACCTGCCTTTGTCTGCACCCCGCGAAGCACTGGCAGCCCAGATACCCGTGAAGCAAGGCCCCATTCCTGTGGTGACGCCCTCCTCCATAGCTTTGGCGAAGAAATGGGGCCTCCAGGTACACGTATGGACCATTGATGACCCAATTGAAATGTCGCGTCTCCTCGATATGGGAGTTGATGGCATTATGACCGATGACACCGAGACACTCAGACGCGTATTTACAGAACGACACATTTGGTAATCGCTTAACAACTTGTTAACAACCGCCATGACACCGAGACAGTTGGTGTCGGCTACGGTTTTCTAATGCGCGTTGACACGAACTTTTTTTGTACCGTCCCCATGCCCGATGCTGGCGATCCTTCGATTGCGCCAACGGCACGGCGTTACGACAACAACGCAGTAATCGAGTGCTACAGAAATTTGGTGGAGTGGGCACGTACTGCAGATTCTCTTGGCTACGACACCATGTGGCTCACCGAACACCACTTTCAGTTCGAGGGCTATGAAGTTCTGCCAAACCTCATTATGTTTGGTCAACACCTCGCCTCGCAAACGAAACAATTGCGTCTTGGGCAAATGTTCAATGTCGTTCCTCAGTGGCATCCTTTACGTCTCGCAGAGGATTTTGCGATTGCCGACATAATCACCGGCGGACGAATGGAGTTCGGAGTCGGTCGCGGAACCGTGCCGCGTGAAGCGTGGTCGCTTGGCACTGTTGTGGCCTCGGGTGACAACGCTATGTCGGGAGAGCACGACAAGATGAACCGCGAGATTTTTGAAGAATCGATGGAAGTAATCAAGCGTGCATGGAATAACGAACGTTTCAGCTTCAAAGGAAAGCATTTCGCTTTCCCACCTGATGACATTCCCGACCGGGGCTCCTACGTTGATGACCTCACTCTGATTCCGCGCCCAGAAAGAACCGTTGATATTTACCAACCGGTGACATCGCCCGAGACAATTGAGTACGTTCCCCGCGTTGGTCACAAAGCCATTTACTGGCTGCAAAACGCCGATAGCCAAAAGCAAAAATGGGATCGTTACGCCGAGATTCGTGAAGAGATTGGTTCACCAGTTGGTCCCGGAGAAGACAGAGCATTTGTTCTCAATATTCATGTGGGCAAAACACGTGAAGCAGCTATGAAGCGCGGCGCTCCAGGACACGATGAATTTTGTAAATTCCTTGCACCGTACGGTCGATTCTCTAGCTATCGATTGCCCGATGGTTCGAAAGTTCCTTTCGACTATTGCCCCACTGTTCAAGAATCTATTGACCAAAAAATTCAAGCAATCGGCTCAGTCGCCGACGTTGTAGACACAATCGGTTATTGGCGCGATCTTCTCGATCTAAAGCATCTTTGTATCTTCTTTGATTTCCCCGGAATTTCCCGTGAAGAGATGAACGAGCAAATGCATCTCGTGGCTGAAGAAGTCATGCCGCAACTCGGCGAGTCAATGGATCGACGTCCTTTGCCTAACTTGACACCACTTGTGTAGAGCACGTGTCGCTCCTCTTACGATCAGCAACGCTTGCAGACAATTCCATTGTCGATGTCGCAATCAGTGGAGACACAATCGTCTGGATTGGTAATTCTGGTTCATACGAAGAAGAGTGCAAAGAGTCTCTTGATCTTCATGGATACGTGCTCACTTCATCATTTGTGGAACCTCACGCACACTTAGATAAGGCATTTCTTGCAGATCGTGTTCATAATCCTGACGGAGATCTCATGGGTGCCATACGAGGCCTCCATGATGTTCGCAACACAATCACTCTTGAGGACACGATAGTAAGAGCAATTCGTGCTGTGGAGCTCATGTCGCGAAACGGTGTTACCGCGATACGCACACATGCCGACACAACACTCGATGCCGGCCTCACCTCAATCCACGCCCTTCAGAAGGTCAAGAGTGCTTGCTCTCACTTCATGGACATCAGGATTGCAATGCTTCTCGAATGGCCAATCTCTGGGATGGAAGGCGCAGACCACCGAGCCTTAGCTCGCGATGCAATCGATTCGGGTGTAGATGTGATTGGTGGCTGTCCACATCTCGACCCAGACCCCCACGGAGCAATTGACTACTTACTAGGACTCGCTTTGGAAACAGGACTCCCTCTCGATTTGCATGCGGACGAAAACCTGCGCCCCACTTCGAATGACCTCGAATATCTGGCTGAAGTGATGTCGATCGACAACATCGAACACCAAGTAGCGGCAAGCCACTGCGTGTCGTTATCAACGCGAAGCGAGAACGACATACGCATCATTTCGGACAAAGTTGCGTCGGCTGGGATCTCAGTCATTTCACTTCCGCAAACAAATTTGTTTCTGCAAGGCCGTAACACCGATAGACACGTTCCACGAGCTATCACGCCAATCACAGCTTTGCGCAAAGCAGGGGTTCTCGTAGCCGCGGGAGCAGATAATTTGCAAGACCCCTTCAATCTGATGGGTCGCGGAGATCCTTTAGAAATTGCATCACTCCTCATCACCGCATCGCATCTGAACCCAGATGTAGCTCACTCCCTCGTCTCAACACATGCATCATCAGTGATCCTCAATCAGCCCGCAGGGGTCGCCGTAGGCATGAAGGCAAATTTGGTTGCCGTAAAAGCGACTACGCTTCGAGAATCAATTGCGATGGGCCCCCCCGACAGACATGTTGTATATGGCGGCGTCGTAATCGATGATCAATTTCGAAACAGAAAGTAAACATTTCCGTGACCCTCTGGACCCACATCATCCCCTATGTTGTTCTTCATGACGAATGTGTTGGAGAGTGAAGTGAGTAACAACACTGAACTAACTTCGCCAATTCTCTCTTTCGACAATGTCTCTATGACATTTCCCGATGGAACCAAAGCCCTTGAGGAAGTGTCATTAAATGTCGCTGCAGGAGAATTCGTCACCGTGGTCGGACCTTCGGGATGTGGCAAGTCAACGCTTCTT
>WLEX01000068.1 GCA_009704065.1 Actinomycetota bacterium | reverse complement strand
TTGCATCGCTTGGCTTAGTGGGTGTGCAATCGGTGATTGATTTGTGGGCTGAACGAACCGAAGCTTTACGCCAGTTGCCCGATGGCGAATATGTGATCGTGTTTGAAAACCGCGGGGCATCGATTGGTGCCACCATTTCTCATCCGCATGGTCAGATCTATGCATTCGATCATGTGCCGGCGCGTCCTGCCACCGCATTGCGTGCGTCGTGGCAATCAGACACAGATCCGGGTGACCGATTGATATGTGAGAACAATGGGTGGCGCGTGTATTGCGACAACGCTGCGGTGTACCCAGTGTCGATTCGTATTGCACCGGTGGAACGCATTGCCGATTTGGTTTCCATGAGCAATGCCGACCGCGCCGTTCTTGCATCTACTCTCGTAAATGTTTTTGCTGCACTAGAAGAACTCTTCGACGAACCACTCCCCTACATGATGTGGCTTAATCAAGCGCCACGCACTTCCGGCGATTGGCCCGACGCGTGGTTCAACATTGAAATTGTGTCTCCGTGGCGTGCTTCGGGATTACCGCGTTATATCGCTGGGGTTGAAGTAGCAACGGGTGAATACTTCAATCCGGTTGATCCGGCCGATGTTGCTGCACGTCTTCGTGCATTGATCTGATGCGCGCCATTGCGCCAGGGCGCGTGAACTTGATTGGTGACCACACCGATTACACCGGTGGATTGGTGTTTCCCATGGCGATCGACCGTTACACCACCATTGATTTTCAGTATTCACCACTACAGGTGTCGCTCACGTCGAACGATATGGATGGCACTGTTGCTTTCACCGTTAACGACGACTTCACCTTTGCAACGCAACCAGCATGGGGTCGATACGTATCTGCCACTGCATCACTCATCGATTCTCCACTTGGCATTACAGGCAATATCAGTACAACCATTCCTGTAGGGGCTGGATTATCTTCGAGTGCCGCATTAGAAATTGCATCGGCCCTTGCTATGGGGTGTTCGCTACCTGCACGCGATTTAGCGTTACTTACTCAGCGTGCAGAAAACTTGGCTACTGGTGTTCCTACCGGAATCATGGATCAACTATGTATTGCGAGCGCCAAGGAAGGCCACGGCACATTGATTGATTGCCACACCCTCACGGTGCAACACATTGTGATTCCCACTGATGTGAAGTTTGTGGTTCGATTCATTGCTCACCGCACATTGGTGGGCTCTGAGTACAGCGATCGGGTGGCGCAATGCGCCGCCGCCGAAGAAATCATTGGACCGTTGCGAGATGCTTCATTAAGCGATGTACAGACCATTAGTGACCCAGTGATTGCTGCACGTGCCAAACATGTGATTAGCGAGAATGCTCGAGTGGTGCAGTTCGCCGATGCTTTACAGCAAGGTGATTACATACGAGCCGGCGCATTAATGATTGATAGCCACCACAGTGTGGCTGCCGACTTTGCCACTTCTACTGCACAAATGGATGACGCAGTGCGTGAGCTCTGCGCGATACCTGGTGTGTACGGAGCCCGTATGACAGGTGGCGGCTTTGGCGGATGCATCGTTGCCATGTGTGCACCAGATACCAACATTGATGGCTGGCATGTGCAACCCGTGGGTGCTGCCCACGTAGTGAACTAACAGCAATTAGCGCTGCGACACCACGTAGGCAAACGAGTACGTACCCGGAGCAATGTGATACCTCGGCAAGGTATCGGGACCACAACTGGCAGTTCCCACGCCTCGATGCGCAATATCAATATGTACGGTGAGCGCATCACGTCGCACTAGTTCTGTTTGATCAGCCGCTGCATATAAATCGTTCGGCGTGTGATGAATGGCAGACATATGCAACACACATTCATCTGCTTCAATACGCAACACATCTCCCGATGCGGGATCAATTAGTTCCATCCATCGGCAATTGGTACGTAACCCAAACTCTTGTGGCACTAAGTACGGCAATTCATCGGGAGCGCTCTCGTACACACCGACCATGGCTGAAGACTGTCGGTCGGGATAACACTCATGCGGACCATTGCCGTACCACCGCACCTGCGTGAAGCGCGATGGTGCAGTGAATGTGGCACCAATACGAGGCAGGTCGGCAAGATCATCGGGAACTTCAATGGTGTGTTCGTAGCGCACAGAACCATCGGTGCGTTCAGTTACTACTGTACTGCTGTTCACCAGGTCTGCATTGTCGGATGGAATACCTTGACCCAACCAGCGTTCTAATGAACGGCCGAACCCTTGCCATAGTTGTGGCATTAATTTGAAGCCGTCGTTATCGATTGCTGCTCGCCACAATGTGATTGTTGGTTCGATGTCGACTGCTGTTACCGGTGTATTTGCCAATGCAACGCGTGCTGGTTTCGCTGAACGTAGCGCGACCTGATCCCACGCAACCACATGACCAGCAGGCGCCCATGTTGTGTCTTTTACAAGTGTCCATGTAACCGAGAGAAATGCTTCACGGGCATCATCGGGAACCGCAACAGGTATGGGCACATGAGCCGAACTATCGGGCGCCATCTTTGGCACACGCAATGTTCCTGTTTTTACATTGCGACCATCAACTACCAATTGCCATGTCGCCTTATATGCAGACACATCACTAAACCACTGACGATTACGAACCACAAGGTGTGGATCTTTCTTCTTGCCGCGCAATTCCACCGAGATGGGTCGATGCACCCACGCCAACTCGCGCATGGCGGGGTGTGGAGTCATATCGGCATGAATAAGACCATCGGCAACAAAGTTTCCATCGTTTGGTGTGTCACCAAATTGTCCGCCATATGCAAGACGTGTGGTGCCGTTGTCGAGATATTGCGTGAGGCCATGGTCTTTCCATTCCCACACAAAGCCACCCTGCAGTCCCTTGGTGTTTTCGAATGCATGCCAGTAATCGGCAAGTGAGCCATTTGAATTTCCCATCGCATGGCTGTATTCACACACAATGAGTGGTCGATCACCCTTGCCTTCTTTGCCATATTGCACAATCGCTTCAATGGTCGGATACATCGGACACACAATGTCGGAGGCGGCCACACCACCATCAACCCATCCGGCATGAAACACAGCACCCTCGTAATGCACAGGGCGCGACGGATCATACGAACGAATGAACTGGGCTGCTGTGTCGTGCACATTTCCATAGCCCGCTTCGTTACCGAGCGACCACATAATGATGCTCGGATGGTTCTTATCGCGTTCCACCATGCGAGAAATTCGTGACAACCATGTAGTGCGATACACAGGGTTGTGGCACAAACTGGTGTTCCAGGCGTGGCTCTCTACGTTTGCTTCATCGATTACATACAGACCTAATTCGTCACACATATCGAGCAACCGTGGGTCATTCGGATAATGAGAACAACGCACTGCATTGATGTTGTGCTGCTTCATCAGAACAAGATCGGCACGCATATCGGCTTCGCTGACTGCCTTGCCCTTATCGGGGTGATGATCATGGCGATTTACACCGCGAATCATGACTCGTTCTCCATTAATGAGAAGTGAGCGCTTCTTGATCTCTACCGTGCGGAAACCAGTGAACACGGGAATCACTTCCACTGTTGTGCCTTCAGGATTTACCAGTTGCACCACCACGCGATATCGGTGAGGGTTTTCTGCAGACCACAAAGAAATCTTGGGAATCTCCCACGCAATATCGACAGTGTTACCCGCAAATACATACGGGCGGTCAAACCATGCCACTTCTTGTGTGTGTTCTTTGCCCATCCGTTTGCCGGCAAGAGTTTCTACGTGAGCCACGATGTTCCAACCCTTTTGCAAATGCTGTTGCGGCGGAATGGTTACATCAACCCGCACTCGCAGCGTGCCCGTTGGCGAATGCTTCAACGACTTCTTCACTACGCCTGCATCAACACGTACATCGTGAATACCAACAGTAGCTTGCGAGCGAAGAAACACTTCTCGATGCAGCCCAGCCATCCACCACTGATCTTGATCTTCCACATGACTCTGTGCTGAATATCGGCACACCACCACGGCAAGTTCATTCGTGCCATCAACAAGGGCACTTGTGATGTCGTATTCACTCGGCAAACGGCTGTCGGTGCCATATCCCACAAAGGTTCCGTTTACGTACACCATGTGCACACTTTCGGCTCCGCCTATATGAAGAATCGTGTGCCGTTCTTTCCATGAATCAGCAATGGTGAACGTAGTGCGATGCACAGCTGTTGCCACTTCAGGAGGCAACGCTGGTGGACTTCCGTTCCATGGCATTTGCACATTGGTGTAGTGCGGCTCATCGCCAAGACCAGCGAGTGTCCAGTTGCCGGGCACAGAAATCTTCGACCAAGTATGTATGTTTTCAGTGACTGCAGAAGCAGGCACATCATTCACATCGCCGAACCGTGCGATGCTCCATTCACCAGTGAGCGACTCATACCAATTGCTCTCGGAGCGTTGCCCCGTACGAGCTGCAGCGATATCGGCATACGACACCTGCACCGAACGCATCGGCAATCGATGGACAGACACCACCTCGGGATCAGTCCATGGTTTCCATTGTCCAACTACAGGAAGTGTCACATCACCATCTTTCCACGACCAAGAGGCACTACCGTTTGTTCAGTGATCTCCAAATTCCAAACCTTTCTCGACAACCTATGGAAAATGGCAAAGCGCCACCCCGTCCTCACTTCTGTGTTGGTGGCCTTATGCCTTCTCTTCATGGGATTCGCATTTCTCATCGGCTTTATCCAGATGGCAGTCGTGTTAGCACCCATCGCCCTCATCGCATGGTGGATTATTCAGAAACGCAATCCACAACACGGCCAGGCCGAAGCACTAAGCATCATTTCATCTGTTGCCATAGCCACCGTGGTCACCTTCGCTGTTATCCAGGCAATTCCCTACGGTCGCAATCACACCAACCCACCTGTAACGGGCGAGCCAAAATGGGCTAACCCCGAAACTCGTGATCTCATGGTGCGTGCATGCTTTGGGTGCCATTCCAATGAAGTGAAATACCCGTCGTATGCCAATGTTGCTCCCATCTCATGGGCAGTGCAAAGCCACATCGATGAAGGACGTAGTGCAGTGAATTACTCCGAGTTCACTACAAGCTCTCGACGCGGTGACGACACAATCGAAGTGATTCAAGAAGGTTCGATGCCTCCCGGGTTCTACACGCGTTTCGGAAGACACCCCGAGGCTCGTCTTACCTCTGCAGAGATTGCCACCCTTGTTGCCGGCTTGAAAGCGACACCAGGTTTTAGCGAAGGCCATTAACGCCTCTTTCAGGCATGAGCACCACACCGCTCATCCCATAAGGTGGTTCCCATGAGTGGGGGCACACAACACAGCGCTGCATTGGCAGAAGCTTCTATCCCCACCCTCATTATGTGTCTGGCACAAATCACCGGTGACTCGGTGTGGCTAGAGGAACCATTTCTTCCACGCCGCGACACCAATTTGTTTCACGATGAAACAGGCGGCCTATCTGTAGAAGTGCAGCAACAAGTGCGCGATGCCATGGCAGTAGTGCTCGATGAACTGTCATCTGGCACACGCTCGGTGCCGACCGACATTGATGAAGATCAATTCATCACCATGATGCGTAACTGTGTGGCTGAAGACGTAGCACCCGAGTACGCGCCCATGTTGTTGGAAGAACTTGGTTTTGTAGATCGAGATATTCATTGGACCAATGATCAGACTCCAGTGCTTCCCGCTGGATATCGCGCACTAGTGATTGGTGCCGGCTTTGCTGGTATTTGTGCCGCAATTAAATTGCAACAACTCGGAATCCCCTACGTGGTGGTGGAAAGGAATTCCGATATCGGCGGCACGTGGTTCGATAACAATTACCCCGAAGCTGGCGTAGATACTCCCAACCATTTCTATTCGTATTCTTTTGCTCCCAATACAAAGTGGAAAAACTATTTCTCGAAGCGCGCAGAAATTTGGCAGTACGCCAACAACGTGGCCGATTCTCACAACATTCGCCAACACATTCAGTTTTCTACAGAAGTAGAAACAATGAACTGGGATAACGAGCGCAATGTGTGGTCAGTTTCCATTACAAATGCAGCGGGTACAACCACCGAAGAGTTCCCCATTGTCATTACTGCAGTTGGCCAATTAAACCGGCCGAATATGGCGCCTGCCCGAGGTATTGAACACTTCAGTGGCGATTGGTTTCATTCATCGCAGTGGAATCATTCGTTAGATCTCGCAGGTAAACGCGTCGCAGTTGTGGGAACTGGTGCAAGCTCGATGCAGTTCATGCGCACCCTTGCCGCCACAGCTGGAAGTGTCACTATCTTCCAACGCTCTCCTCAGTGGATTCGCCCGAGCACCGATTACCACCGTGAGGTGTCTGCACACACGGTGTGGTTGCTAGAGAATGTTCCGTTCTATGCGCAGTGGTATCGCTTCGGTTTGTTCTGGCGTTTTGGTGATGGCCTCTTGCGCACATTGCGTCGCGATCCGAAGTGGGAGTTCCCCGAGCGATCAATGAACCGTCACAACGATCGCCACCGCGAACAAATGACTGAGTACGTATTGAGCCAACTTGAAGGTCGACCTGATCTCATTGACAAGTGCTTGCCTACCTACCCGCCGTATGGCAAACGAATATTGGTTGACAACGAGTGGTACCCCAC
>WLEX01000067.1 GCA_009704065.1 Actinomycetota bacterium | reverse complement strand
GTCGTCTTGAAGAAGCGTGCGAAGAATATTCCCGATTGCTTTATGTGGCAGCCACGCGCGCAAAACATCATGTGAGCATTCTTCATGCCCTCGATGTATCTGATTCCATCGTCCCTCAACTGTTCGATGCCGATGCACTAGCCGGAAAGAATTCGTCAGTCACTGTGGTCGATGGTGCAACTCTTCCCACAGCACGCTCGTACAAAGCGCCCGAGATCGCTGCTAGTACACATGCGCCTGGCACGGCCACAATGCCAGAGGCCGTTATACAAACGTATCGACGCACTTCTTTTACAGGCATCACCGATAAGCAAAAAGGCGATTCATCTCACGCGCACATGGAAACACAGTCTGGTGGCGAGGAAGGTGAACGTATCTTCTCGCGTGTCACCGGATACGCAGCGGCGTCTGTCGAGTTTGGTGTGCCCGCCATGCCGTTAGCGCGTATTCCTGGTGGAACTCACATTGGAAAAATCTTGCACTCGGTGTATGAATTGATTGATCCCGCACATCCCGACCTGCATGAGCATGTTCATGCGGTAGTGAAGCGATTTGTGACCGGCGATCTCTATACAACTCACGGTGCTTCCATTGTCGATGGGGTAGTTCTTTCACTCACTACGCCATTGGGATCACGGCTTTCCGATGTCACATTGCAGGCGCTTGGTGTTCCGCACCGAGCAGCCGAAATGTCGTTCGAAATGTCACTTGCTCATTTACGATCTGGCGTCACAGTGCAGCATGTTGGCAAATTGTTACAACGTGTTCTTCCGGCCGATGATCTGCTCATGCCGTATGCCCACACGTTGTCGCACCACTCTTTCAATATTCCGCTTGCTGGTCTTATCAACGGATCCATCGACGCTCTCTTACGCGTTTCCATCAATGGGTCTGATCAGTTCTTCATTTCTGATTACAAGAGCAATCGTCTCGACCGTGAAGGCGACGACTTGCTGATCAATGCTTACAGCCAAGACCGAATGCTTGTAGAGATGGAACATCATCATTATCCACTGCAGGCCCTCATCTATGGTGCAGCCATTTATCGTTTCTTGCGTTGGCGTGCACCTCACCTCGACGCGAACGCTGCAATTGGGGGCTTTGCCTACATGTTCATCCGAGGTATGACTGGCCCTGAGACGCCAGCAGACGAAAGTGGTCGCCGCAATGGTGTTCTTACCTGGTCACCTCCAGTTGGGTTTTGGTCTCAACTTTCCGACCTATTCGCTGGGAAAATCTCATGAGCGCAGCCGTCATCATTCAGTTACAACACCTCATCACCTCAGAACAAGTAAGTCGAGTTGATATCGAAGCAGTATCTCAGTTGGTCGATATGTCGACAATCTCGGTATCCCTTGCTCCATATACATCAGCTCTCGCGGCAATGGCATTAACGATGCAAGCGTTCCGCGACGGTCACGCATGTCTCGATCTGGCAAGTGTGGTGGCACACGATCCTGATTCTGTACGCGACTCTCTCTTGTCACTGCCGCAACTTGTTGCCACTCAAGAAACCGCTGATGCGTTGCCGCGTCCACCATTTGTGTGTGATGGCGATTTGTTGTATCTCTCACGTGTGTACGACGAAGAACGTGCAGTCGCGCAACAACTGCTTGCAGATAATGCCAGTCGCATCACCATCGTGTTGGGTGGCCCTGGTACAGGAAAAACTCGTTACGTGGCCGAGTACTTACGTCAACTGCCCGACAATGAAGTTCCCGCCATCGCCCTGTGCGCACCCACCGGTAAAGCATCCCAACACTTAAAGAGTGTTCTCGATGCTCGGCTCCGCGAAGCCAAAGCAAGTGATGCTGTCCTAGAGGCTCTCAGCTTTGCTCCTTCCGTCACTACCCACAAGCTGTTGGGTTACGCACCCGGCCGTACTCCACGTTTTCGATTTGGGGCTCGTGAACATCTTCCCTATTCCTTGGTCATCGTCGATGAAGCATCGATGTTGTCGCTTTCCATGATGCATCGATTGCTAGTGGCATTGCGATCCGATGCGCATTTGTGGCTGGTGGGAGACCCCGACCAACTAGCAAGTGTTGAAGCAGGTTCTGTTCTTGCCGATATTGCAAAGGGAGCAGAGCGTATTACTTCTCCCTTGCATGAGCGACGCGAAGTGCTAACAAAGCAATATCGATTCTCTTCCGATTCGGTTATCGCAGCATTGGCTGCTGCCGTGCGCGATGGTGATGTAGTAACTGTTCGCACCATTTTGCAGACTCCCTCGTCAGAATTTACTTGGATCGATCCGCATGAGCATCAAGATGAACTTGCGGAACTGGGGAAATTGGTTATTGCTCACTCTCTTTCCATTCAAGAAGCAGCAGCTGATGGAAACGCATCGCTTGCGTTAGCTCGCAAAGCAGAAATGCAAGTGTTGTCGGCTACCCGAGAAGGGCGTCTCGGTGTGCGTGATTGGAATCAACTAGTTGAAACTGGTCTCGGGCCCGACACCACTCAGCGCTGGTATGTGGGTCGACCTGTTCTGGTTACTCGAAACGATTCATCTACCGGATTATCGAATGGAGATGTTGGCATTGTGTGCAATGTCGATGGTCAACTTCGTGCCTACTTCGGTGACCCCAATGCTCCTACGTCGATTTCTCTTGCGCGTTTGCCCGATACCGATACGGTGCATGCGCTCACTATTCATAAGAGTCAAGGCTCTGAATACAACCACGCCATTGTTGTGATGCCAGAGGCTGGATCTCGTATCGTGACGCGCGAATTGTTGTACACGGGAATCACGCGACCTCAACGCAAACTCACTTTGGTTGGTTCTCTTGCAGCAATCGAACGTGCTGTGAATACGCCAATTCGTCGCGCAACTGGCTTAGCTAACCGCTTATAACCATTCGCGTTCGTTGCAATTCAGGACTCTCGAGCATGTCATATCTGTGTGATTGAATTGCCATACTTAAAAGGAGAACCGATGAAGTTCAAAAAAGTTCTTACAGCAACAGTTGCAACGCTTGTTGTTTCCTTGATTGCAATTCCACAAGGCGTTGTTCGTTCCGCCGTACTTGAAGATGAGCAATGGCCAAGCCAATTCGCCGCTGTGGCCGGACTTCATGCGTTTGAACTCGACGAGGTCTCGGGTTTGCGTGACAATGTTTCAGTACTCATTGGTTCAGATGCCAACGGGCAGAAACTATGTACCGCTACGACGTCCTCTGGCTGTACTTCGTCTGCAGGCTATTCATTTCGTGCAGTGTTGGGCCCATGTATTTCATCTGTAACCATCGATTGCATTGAGAGCGTGACAGCTACAAAAACAGATGGCACATCGGTAACCGGAACGTTCAAACAGTTCTTTCCAGCACGTGGAGTAAATGATTTCACCGGATCTCCTAGCGAAGGTGTTCCAGGTGGTGGTCCTCCTAGTTTGTGGACAATGACGGGCCTTCCTCATGCCTTTGGCTCTGATTATGAAGTCACTGTTCAGTTAGTCGGATCAAAAGCTAATGGTGATGCATTGAAGCCACTGCGTAGCTTTTCGGCAAATATTACGCCTGTTGATATTTATCAAACCCAATGCAACCCTCAATTTCAGGGTCTTTGCATGGATACCTTTTCTGAGAAGACAGATTCCAACGGGAAAACAACGATTGGATTCGGAGGCGTTGCGGCAGATGTAGATGAAGGAATTCGTTGTGTGAATTGGGGTGAGAACGCTAAATGTGCCATGAAGCATGCATTCCCTGCTGGCGTTAAATTCACGCTTAAAGTTCGACTAACCACCACTCCAACGGGGTGGTTGCATGGTCGGCTCAAAGATCCCACTGCATCAATCACACGTGCAGACAACGTAACCACTATGACGGTGTCTGCAGAATCTACGAAGATCCCAATTGTTTCTGGGGTGGGTCAATGGACTTCATTGCCGGCAAATATCCAAGAATGGTTTACGGCAAATTGCCCTAGCAATTGTGGTACTCGTTTGGGGCTGTCTACTAACCCTTTAGTGCGCAATGCTATTTCTGGGCCAACTGCTTTTAGTGAAGCCGCCTTTAGCCAGCTGAAGTTGTGGTCTACCTATACCCAAGATAAGGCCGTTGCATTGCCATCGCAATGGAGCGTGCGAACTCTGAGTTACTCAGAAATGGTGAAGGCGCCATCGTGTATCAAAGACGGCGCTGGGGTAACTGGCATCGTGGCTACAAATGCGTCGGCCTATGCAGAAGGTCCCCCGTCATTCGATGAGGCAACAAAAACTTTGAATTACAAAGTTGCTGCTCCTCATTATGAGAAAGATGGAACAACTGAATTCAAAGGTCGCTACGACCTGGTCCTTCGATCGGATATCGCAAAGTGTCTCTACAAGCTCGATGAATCACCCGTCACATCGGATGTTTCCGTTGCTGGTGAAGACGGCACATCTAAGGCGGCTACTACGTCTATGACGAATGCTGATGGCTGGTTCAAGTTCACTGCGAACGGATTCACGCACTCGGCTCCAACAGTGAAAGTGAAACTGACACAGGCAACTCCCGCGACTGTTGCTCCTGGGGTGACCACAGCTCCGGTGTCGCCAGTCGCAGTAGTGGCTCCCTTTGTCAAACCAGTAATCGGGAAAGGGAAATCAAGTTCACTCTCATCTGTAGCCAAGAAATATGGTTTGGCCATTCCCGCTGGCGCAAAGGTTTCTATTTCTCAGTCAGCTGCCTCTAAAAAGAAGTGTGTTGTGCTCGGCAATAAAACTGTGAAAGGAGTGGCTGCAGGAAACTGTACGTTCACCGTTTCTGTTACACCAAAGGCGACAAAGAAAATGCCGAAGCCAAAGACAGTCAAGAAGAGCATCACCATTACCGTTAAATAGTTTCCACTTTGAACCTTGGTCTGCACTCATAGAGGTACCTCCCAAGGTGGGTGGTGGAAAGTGTGGTTTTTAATGTCGACAGAAGAAGTGAATCGGCTTATGCTTGCGGCTAGCGCAACGGAAGCGCTGGGAAAGGATGCGGCAGCTGTGTTGATGGATCATTTGCCCATGGGTGGTATCTCTCATCTCGCCACCAAAGATGATCTCGTGCTGATGCGGGCCGAGTTTCATACCGATGTCGCTGATTTGCGTACCGAGTTGAAGACCGAAATTGCTGAGTTGCGTACAGAGGTAAAGACCGATATCGCTGAGTTGCGGGCCGAGTTATACAAAGTTCTGAACGCACAGACAACGAAGTTCATCACGGTAATGACCGCTATCAATGCCTTGATGTTTGCCGGATTGAAGTGGGGCTAAGCCCCGCCGCTTATTTACCTAACCAGGCTGGACGATTCTTTTCGTAAGAATTGATCTCATCGGCATGAGTCATAGTGATGCCAATGTCGTCGAGACCATTGAGGAAACGATGTTGGGTCGGTGCATCCATAGGAAAGCTTTCCTTGAATCCCGCTGAGGGAACTTCTACGAGGAGGCGTTCCATATCGACCGTTATCTCTGTGTTGGCGTCAGCTTCAATGAGTTCCCACAACTTGTCGACTGCAGCCTGTGGCAGAACCACAGGAGCGAGACCATTTTTTGTGCAGTTGTTGCGGAAGATGTCGGAAAAGCTTGGTGCAATGACTGCATCGAATCCGTATTGCTGAATTGCCCACACCGCGTGCTCACGTGAGGAACCCACGCCAAAGCTCGGCCCCGCAACAAGAATTGTTGCACCTGAATAGCGTTCGTCGTTCAATACAAAACTGCGATCATCGCGCCAAGTTGAAAAGAGTCCGGCTTCAAATCCGGTGCGTTCGACGCGCTTTAACCATTCGGCGGGAATGATTTGGTCGGTGTCGACATCGCTTCGCTTTAACGGAACGGCGCGACCGGTGACGATGCGTACTGATTTCATTTGAGGTCTCCTGGGCTTGCGAAGTGTCCGGCAACAGCGGTTGCTGCAGCCACGGCGGGCGAAACAAGATGGGTGCGACCACCGCGACCTTGACGTCCTTCAAAGTTTCTGTTGCTGGTGCTTGCGGCACGTTCGCCGGGCGCCAACTTGTCGGGGTTCATTGCAAGACACATGCTGCATCCGGGTTCACGAAAGTCAACACCAGCTTCAATAAGAATCTTGTCGAGACCTTCGGCAATTGCCTGATTGCGCACTGCATGGCTGCCTGGCACCACCATGGCACGCTTTACGGTGACTTTGCGTCCCTTCAATACTGCAGCTGCAGCACGGATGTCTTCGATGCGTCCATTGGTGCAAGATCCGATAAACACAGTGTCGACAGGTACGTCGCGCATATTCATGCCAGCGGTGAGGCCCATGTACTCAAGTGCACGACTAATGGTGTTTGCACTTGTCTCGTCAGGTGCATCGGCAGGTGAGGGGATAACACCGTTAATAGGAAGCACTTGTGCAGGGTTTGTTCCCCAACTCACGTGAGGGCTGAGAGTTGAAGCATCGATAAAGACTTCCGCATCCCACTGTGCACCTTCATCAGTTTGTAGTTGCTTCCATGCAGCAACCGCAGCATCCCAATCGGCACCCTTTGGTGCATGTTCGCGACCCTTCAAGTATTCGAAGGTGGTTTCATCGGGAGCAATAAGACCAGCTTTTGCGCCAGCTTCAATGCTCATGTTGCACACGGTCATGCGGCCTTCCATAGAAAGCGCACGAATTGCAGAACCGCGGTATTCGATGACATGTCCGATGCCGCC
>WLEX01000066.1 GCA_009704065.1 Actinomycetota bacterium | reverse complement strand
TCGGCCCATCTCACGCATCATGATGTTGTCTGGTTCTAAATCACCTTCGCCGATAGCGCGACCAAAGGCTCGTTCAAATGCACTCACGTCGTTGTGTGTCCATGCAGCAACAATTGCAGTGAACTTGCCAGCGAAGTCCGGTTCAGCGAGTGCAACAGGTGAAGCCACTTCCACATGGTGACCGAGCGCGCTTAACTTTTGTGCGACACGTGCTACTGAATCTCGTGATTCTGCATCATTCAGTTGATACTCAAACAACGGATGATCGAGAATTCCAATTCGTAATGCACCAGGAGCTACACCCACTTCTTGTATCAATGGTCGCGCAAATGGTGGAGCGGTATACGGATCGCCTGGTGAATACCCACAAATCACATCGAGAACTGCAGCGGTGTCGCGCACTGTTCGGGTGACGCAACCATCGATTGTTGCGCCCATCCATGTTTCTCCCATGTCGGGACCTTTTGTCACTCGACCACGCGAAGGTTTTAATCCAACCAAACCACATTCGCTCGCTGGCACACGAATAGAACCGCCACCATCGTTTGCATGACCAACCGACACAATGTGAGCTGCAACACTTGCGGCCGATCCACCACTAGAGCCACCAGTGGAATGTTCAAGGTTCCACGGATTACGCGAGGGGCCATATGACAACGGTTCTGTAGTGATGGTGTTGCCGAACTCTGGAGTATTGGTTCTACCAATCACCACAAATCCTGCTGCTAAAAATTTGTCGGTGAGATAACTATTGCTTGGCGCGACATAACCAGCGTTTTTTAAAAACCGCGTACCCATGTGATGTGGTTCACCTGCAAGCGGCGCACCCAAATCTTTCAGCACCAACGGCACACCAGTAAATGCACCTTGCGGTAATCCGGCATCTGCTTCTTTTTGTGCACGTTCGAACCGCGGATGAATAATGGCGTTGATGTCTCCATTCACTGCAGTGGCCTGTGCAATCGCTGCATCAACAAGTTCACGCGCCGATACATCACCATTTGCCACCATTGCGGCTTGGTCGAGTGCATCAAGATCAGTCAGTTTGCTCATGGCACAACCTTATGCGCGCCGTAAGGTGGGCTGATGCGTGTACTGGCAGCAGCCGACAAATTCAAGGGCACTGCAACGGCAGCCCAGGTATGCGCAGCAATCGGCCATGCCTGTTGGGATCTCGGTATCGATTGCGTAGAAATGCCCATGGCCGATGGCGGCGAAGGAACCCTCGATGTTTTGGGTGGTCCGAATCGCACCACCACTGTTACTGGCCCACTTGGTACTGCAGTAGAAGCACAATGGCGTCTGCATCGTGGTGTAGCCGTGATTGAAATGGCTCGCGCATCGGGGCTCACACTTGTCGGTGGAGCAACCGCAAATGATCCCATCGCAGCCACTACTGCAGGCACAGGTGAACTCATCAATATTGCGCTCAATGAAGGTGC
This sequence comes from Actinomycetota bacterium, assembly GCA_009704065.1. Classification (GTDB taxonomy): domain Bacteria; phylum Actinomycetota; class Acidimicrobiia; order Acidimicrobiales; family Ilumatobacteraceae; genus UBA2093. Next base: position 5,305 of record WLEX01000066.1, on the reverse strand, counting down.
CAAAAAGATAATTGTGTGTCTCGGTGGTTCTGCAACAACCGATGGTGGCTATGGCGCACTACGCGCAATCGGAACACCTGCGCGTTTACTGGCAGTCGATTTTCTAGTGGCTTGCGATGTCGACACATTGTTTACCGATGCAGCCTCCGTGTTCGCGCCACAAAAAGGTGCAACGTCATCGCAAGTGAAACTTCTCACGGGGCGACTCGAACGTTTAGTGCAGGTGTATCAAGAAGATTTCAATATCGATGTCAGCACTATTCCGGGTTCTGGTGCTGCTGGTGGTCTTGCTGGCGCACTCGCTGCACTCGGCGCAACTCTCATGCCTGGCTTCGACATTGTTGCCGAAGAAAATGATTTCGACGATGCGCTGCGTGACAGTGATGTAGTGATTACCGGCGAAGGCCTTTTAGATGACACCAGTTTCGACGGAAAAGTGGTGGGCAGCGTGTTGAGTTACGCGCGCGAGGCAAAAAAGAAAACCGTGGCCATCGTGGGCGATATTGATGAAGTTACTGATGCATCGCAATACGCAGACATGCAAGTAGTGAGCCTCACTGAAAAGTTTGGTGCAGAACAATCACAGCAGCAGGTACTGCGTTGTATTGAAGATGCAGCGCGTGAGCTGCTGAAGTAAATCAGCCCGCTGCTGGAGTAACTGTTGTGGTTGTTGTTTGAACAACCTGACCATTACCTGTGCCCACAACGCCAGCAAGTGGCTTGTTGGCAAGGTCGGTACCGAGAAGAATCAGAATGCATGCTTCACCAACAGTGGCGGTTTCAACTGGCACAGGGTTTGGCATGGCGCCCACTTCAACATTGCCGCCAAGAACAGCAGCAACATTTTGCGAAGCCGCTTCACAACCAACGCTGTAAAACACGCCAGTCTTTTGGCGCTTTGCGGTACCTGCTGCCACGTTGAGTGCTTTTTGCACGACGTAGCCCTGGTCTTGCAATTTCAAGGTGAGGTCACCGGCACTGCCAGCAAGACCCGAAGCATTGGCCACCTGGATCTTGAAACCATTCACTGCAAAAGCAACCGTGGTGGTGGGGGCATTGGGATCTATGGACCCGCCCTCTGGTGTGGTTTGTTCGGTGGGGTCGGTGACCGGCACGACCGAGGCGGTCCCGCCATCGCCGCGAACATCGCGAAGAATAAGGAAGCCGAGCACGAGTGCTACAACAGCCACAGCGGCGCCAAGGGTGCCTGTGCTGGGTGAAGGAAGTGTGGGGCGTGAGCCGCGAGAGCGTTGTTGATTCATGGGGTTGGTCCTCCGGTAGACAAAATAGGAGACGCCCACACGGTAGTGGCTGGGTGCTTCCAGGGGTATGACACCCCTCAAACCCTTATGTAATAGGGGAAAATGGAGCCGGGTGTGGGGATTGAACCCACGACCTACGCATTACAAGTGCGTTGCTCTACCACTGAGCTAACCCGGCGAAGGTACTAATCCTAGGCCTGTTCTGCCATTCGCACACGGGTCACTTCATAGGTTGCGAGGGCAGCCGCGGCAGACACATTGAGCGACGACACCTGGCCAAGCATGGGGATGCTCACGATGGTGTCACAGCGGTCCCGAACGAGGCGCGAGAGGCCCGACCCTTCGGCCCCGAGCACGATGCAAATGCCCTCCGTGGCCAACTTGCCGATGTCGAACAACGTGTTCTCACTGTCGTCGTCGAGGCCAACTACCCAGATGCCCTTGTCGCGCATTTGTGTGATGGCAACGGGCAGGCCTGGCACCAGACACATCGGTACGTGCTCAATGGCGCCCGCTGAGGTTTTGGCAACCGTAGGGGTGACATGCACGGCGCGATGTTTTGGCAAGATCACACCTGATACGCCGGCACCATCGCAGCAACGCAATAGCGCGCCCAAGTTGCCGGGATCGGTCACACCATCGACGGCCACAAGAAATGGCATCACGCCATTGCGCTTCTTCATCAACGATGCAAATTCCACCTCTTCAAGTGGTTGTGCAAAAGCAATAATTCCCTGCGGTGCTTCGCTTCGAGCCGTGTCTTCTAGTTTGCGACGAGGAACTTCAACAACAGTGACGCGTGCAGCATCGGCAAGTTGTTCGATGTCTTCAATGATTGCGGCAGGATCAATATCTTGTGCAATCCAAATTTCTTTTACTTTTCGACGCTGACCAATGAGCAATTCACGTACAGCTTGACGACCTTCGATTTGTTCGCCACCTAAACCTTTTGCAACAGGTGCACTACGACGTACATCGGAATTGCGAATTGGCCGACCACGTGGGCCACCTTCACGTGCAACAACATTGCGTGACGAAGCAGAACGAGGACTTGATGAACGTCCCGTGCTCGGTGCACGACCTGCAGCGGCGCGTGCGCCTTTCCCGCTATTGGTGTTGCGACCACCAGCAGGACGACCTGGCTTGCCAGTATTTACTTTTGGGGAACTTGATTTACGTGCAGCCATGATTAGGACTCCTTGATAATGAGTGCGGATGCGAAACAAGCAATACCTTCACGACGGCCAATAGAACCAAGGCCTTCTGCCCTGCGTCCTTTCACCGAGATGGGCGCGCCTGCAGCAGCCGATAGTAGAGAAATCATTTGGTCGCGCACGGGAGCAATGCGTGGAATCTCACACACCACGCTGCAATCGACATTGCCAATACGCCAACCGGATGCGGTTATCTTCGCCGCAACATCGCGCAAAATTGCAAGCGAGTCTGCGTTCTTCCATGCCGGATCTGTATCGGGATAATGCTCACCAATATCACCGAGCCCAGCAGCCCCTAACAGCGCATCGGCTGCAGCGTGTGCAATGACATCGGCATCACTATGACCTACAAGAACTGGCTCGCCAGGAAACGACACTCCGCCAAGAATGAGGACTCTTCCTTCAATCGGTGTATCTGCAAATTTATGAATGTCGAAACCCTGGCCGACACGAATGTCGACCATTAGATCTCTCCGTTTGCCAAATGAATTGCGTGAGCCTCAGCCCATTCCAAATCTTCCACCGTGGTGATCTTGCGGTTCACCACTTCACCATCAACAACTACAACTTCGCCGGCAATGCGTTCGATGAGTGCGGCGTCATCGGTACCTTCGCCACCATGTTCGTGTGCCCTGCGCAATGATGACGCGCGAAAGGCTTGTGGAGTTTGCACTGCACGCAAAGTTTCGCGTCGTGGAGTAGAGACCACCACGTTCGATTCGTTCACCTCTTTAATGGTGTCAACGACGGCAACGCCAGGGACTGCAGCATCGGCTCCATCGACCACTGCCGAAATGACACGTTGAAAAACTGCAGGGCTAGCAAACGGACGAGCGGCATCGTGCACACACACGATGGTTGCTTCTGCGGGCACTGCTGCAAGACCTCGACGTACCGATTCAGAACGTGTAGACCCACCTTCTACTTCGTCAGGTCCGTTAGCTTCACCGACAGGAAGTACAACAATCACACCGATTGAGTGATTGTGCGCTTCGGCCACTGCCCAGTCGACAATTCGGCGCCCACCTATGACTTCGAACTGCTTGGCACGACCAAATCGGAGACCCGATCCGGCGGCCACCACAATTGTCCAGACGATTTCATTTTCAGCCACACCCGAAGGGTAGTACCGTCAAAGGTGTATGGCACATGAACAGGTTCTCGCGGACACAGAATTTTTTGCAGATGCCCCAGCATCAATGCTCTCCGACATCGCATCCTCAGGAAAAGTGCGCCAGCTTGTGCGTGGCGACGTTCTTTTTGAGGCCGGCGATGCACCTGACTCTATGTATGTAGTGCTCTCTGGTCGCATTGCAATTGCTATTGGCAACCGCCCTTTCGATCACCGTGAAAGCGTCATTGCTCTCATGGACGAAGGCGACCTATTTGGCGAGATGGGCATGCTCGATTCCAGCACTCGTTCAGCCGGAGCGCGTGCCCTTGAAGCTTCCACTGTTCTCGAACTTCCGTACGCTGCAATTCTCGCTCAGCTCAACTCATCCACCGATCTCATGTGGAATGTCATTCGCTTACTGAGTCGTCGTCTTCGCTCGATGGACCAAGCACTTGCCGACAGCGTGTTCCTCGATGTCACAGGACGCACTGCAAAACGATTGCTACAACTTTCTGCAGGTAAAAACGATTTCTCATTGCCAGTTACTCAAGAAGAACTCGCCGGCATGGTCGGTGCTTCCCGCGAACGTGTCAACAAAGCGATTGCAAGTTTCATCAAGTTGCATTGGCTTGAACAGCACGATCGCTCATACCGCATTATCGATCGTGAAAAATTAGAGCAACGCGCGCTCTAATTTAGACAGCGCTCTGTAACCACGCCTTCGCGCGTGCAAATGCATCAGCTGCATCGTCTGGTCTATGTGACGGCCGCGATGCATCGTGAGCAAATCCGTGTTCTGCTTCGGGGTACAGCACCACTTGTACGCCAGTGGAACGCAATTGATCGATATCAACAATGGGTGTGTAGTGATCTTTCTCACCCACAATCGCCAAAACACTTTCGGCGTATCCACTAATCAGCATTCCTAATGGTTCACCTTGTGTGTTGCTCTTCCATCCCTCAGGAACTGTGATCATGCCGTAAAAACTTGCAATGCGCGCGAAGCGATCGCTACGAGCAGCTTTAAAGCAATACATACCACCCAAGCAAAAACCGATGAGACCTACAACAGGTGTGTCGAGAGCATCAGCAGCTTCTAATAAATCGCGCAGATGATCGTTGTCGTCGAGATTCGGGACAGCTGCAAATCGGGGCTCTATTTCGGGGCCAAAATCTGTGCCAGGAAATGGATCAACGGCTATCACCGACATCTCCCAGTCGGCAGAGAACTTCGCCACCATGTCGTCGTACAAGGGACGCATTCCAAAAATGTCGGGGGCAACAACAAGACCCATGCGAGGAGAGGCGTGACGAACAATCTCGGCTTCAGTTCCAGAGGGCAAAGTAATGCGCATGTCGTAAGTATTCCACTAGGTGAGACCCTGGGTGAGACTTGCGGTGAGACCACGGGTAAAGGCGATTACGCACCGTGCGTCTATGACGTACACCAACCCAGATATCCCCACTCCTACCCCATCCAGCCTGGTGTGGACCGCAACAGAAAACGGCCCTGCGCGCCAGATCATCGATGAATGGAACCGCATGGCTCACCGGCCTGCCGTGCTGCGACGAGTGAACAAGTGGGAGTTCCTGCCCCGGCCTGTCGACACACTCGATGATCTGCTCGTGTTGTGTGGCTTTGGCCTCGGCAACGAAGACGAACTAGGCGATGACATCTTGTGGCATTTGGTGGTGCGAGCCGAGCACGATGAATT
>WLEX01000065.1 GCA_009704065.1 Actinomycetota bacterium | reverse complement strand
TCCAGGCTCAGAATCGCATAAAACGCTCATCATGCAGTCGCCACAGGCATCGGTATGGGCCATGATGCAGGTGTCGCACGAGATCATGAGCACGGGGGTGTCTGTAGTGGCAAGTGTTGTGAGTGGCGTAATGTCCATGTTCTTACATTGCCGAAGGGGTGTCTCAGGGTTAGGTCAAGAGACCACAACACCAGCACGATCGAGTCGCAAAATCATGGTGCGCCCATCGGTGGGCATGGCGCCAGCGATACGCGAAGCCTCTGCAACTTCACACATGATGGCAACGGTAGGCCCAGAACCAGAGAGCCAACCACACCATGCACCAGCTGCAAGTCCGGCGTCGAGAGCTGCTTTGCACGGAGGTGACGCAGCAAGGCGAATATCTTGATGAATGCGATCACGGGTGGCTTCGCGCAGCAACGCTGTATCTCCCGTTGACAGGGCAGCAACAAACATCGCAGTGCGAGCAATATTGAATACTGCATCTTCGAGAGCAATCTGTGGCCCTATTTTTCCGCGCGACTCATTAGTAGAGGTAGTGAATTCAGGGATCCACATCACAAATGCAGGGTCGAGCGCCAACGGGACTTGCACCACAATGTTTTCTGATGTGATCACAATGCCACCATGCAACGATGGCGCCACGTTGTCGGCATGACCTTCTAGTTCAGTACCAATCGAAAGTGCATCAGATGAATCTCGGTGCCATGTGCCATCACGTTGCACTTCGGCCGCTACAACTCCCGCAATACGCACCGCGCCACTAAACCCCATGCCTCGTCCCATAGGAATATCGTTCTTCACCCACAGACGACCCGAGCCACCTGCACGCACGAATGCAATCTGTGCTGGATGCGTATCGTTTGCCTCAATTGCTTCGCTCGGCGTTGCGTCGGTGCCGATAATGCCCACTTCGACATAGAGAGACAACGCCAATCCAAGAACGTCGAATCCTGGTCCCAGATTTGCAGATGTTGCAGGAACACGTACCGACACGGCTACACCGCCATCCGATTAGCTTGCTCTGTGCTTACACGCACTACATCGGCCAACACGCCAGCTGCTGCACCTGAATCGATAGACGCCCGTGCACGATCGATGCCTTCTGATACTTCGCCCACTAAACCAGAGACGTACATGGCGCATCCGGCGTTAAACGTGACAATGTCTCGAACGGCGCCCATCTTTCCTGAGAATGTGTCGTGCAAAATCGCAAGATTTTCAGCCGCGTCTCCCCCACGAACATCTTCGAGAGTTGACGGCGCAATTCCAAAATCGGCCGCATTGATTTCAAATTGAGACACTGTTCCATCTCGAAGTTCGAACACAGTATTCGGGCCACTCACCGCAAGTTCATCGAGACCACCGTGACCATGTACTACCCATGCGCTGGTAACACCGCGCGAGGCCAATGCGCCCGCCATGGCATTCATCATGTTCGGCATCGCGACACCGACCAACATGTTGGCAATGGGAGCGGGGTTTGCCATTGGGCCAAGCAAGTTAAAGGCCGTTGGAACGCCAATTTCACGACGCGATGGGCCGGTGTACCGAAAAGCCGGATGAAATTTTGCTGCCAAGCAAAAACCAAAACCAGTTGCATCGATACATGCTTCAACACCTTGAGGGTCAAGTTCGATTGCAACACCTGCTGCTTCTAACAAGTCGGCTGCTCCACACTTAGATGAGGCCGCTCTGTTGCCGTGCTTACAAACGGGCACGCCTGCTCCGGCAACAACAAGAGCCGACATAGTAGAGACGTTGACCGTATTGCTCTTGTCTCCACCCGTACCCACAATGTCGATTGCACGTGCTGCAAGAGAATCGGAGAGCGACACTTGCATTCCTGCAGAGCGCACCGCATGCAACATGCCTTCGAGTTCTGTCGTTGTCTCGCCTTTTGCACGCATGGCAACGATGAATGCAGTCATTTGTGACGGAGTGGTATCACCATTGAGAATCTCGGTAATTGCTGCCTCAGCTTGAGCAGCGGTGAGATCGACACGCTGGAGAATCTGAGCAAGCAGCGCTGGCCATCCCATGAAGTCTTCGTGATGAGCCATTCAGACAGTCTAAGTATTAAGCAGTGCGTCGCCGTTGACGAATAATGCGACGACGCTCACGATCTGTAGCTCCGCCCCACACGCCATCTTTCTCCCGCACTGCTAACGCGTGTTCCAGACACGACAAGCGCACGGAACATTCCGAACAAATTGCGATCGCTTCAGTCGCTGCCTCTTCTGAATCAGGGAAAAAGACTGCAGGGTCAAGACCATTGCAGGCTCCATGTTGTCTCCATGACATGTCGTGTAATGACATCGCCCACCCCCCGTGGTGACGAGAAACTTCCCGTCGGGGCATAGTATGTGTCGTTCGTCACACCTGTCTAATCCGGGCGTTGACCCTTCCCTAGCCCAATAGGGCTATGGGCGAAGATCGGTCAGAAGCTCGTCTTTGGTGACCGAGCTGAGCTCAGCAACCTTCAAATATTGCGGCTGGTCACACACCACAGACACGGGGCCGAAGGCAAATTGCTCTACCTGCTCGGGCGTGAATTCAAAGGTGAGGTAGTGCACAGCTGCAGTCACATCGGGACGAGTGAGGCCAGCGGCGTGCTGAGCATCGATGGCGCCCCTCACGGTAGATCCGTCAGACAACTTCAGCGAGATGCTGTTTTCAAGACCTGCAAGCTTTGGTAACCATTCACGCACTTGTTCTTCTGAAGTGAGTTCGAGAAACAACGTGGCACACAATTGGCCAGGCATCGGAATCATGGGGTTGTACACCTTTAGTTCTTCTAATACGCCTTCATCGGTGACGAGTTTTTCCGCACGAATCATTTCTTGAATTTGCAAACGCATGGTGTCACGGTTTTCAAACATGATGGTCATGATGTCGCCGAGAGCAACACGACGCTTGCGCTTCACTTCGATCATGTGTGAACGAAACTCAGCTCGTTCACGTTCGTATGCCCGAAGGTCGGCGATGTCGTCGAGAGTAAGTTTGCGATTGCCTGCGGGGGTTGAGGTATTCACAATGGTGTCCTTTTCAATTGTTATTTGGTTGGTTCTTCGGCTATTCCATATGCACGTGCAACTACTTGCAATGGGTGCATAGCTGCGCGACCTGTTTGTTCGATAATGGCCGTATTTGCAAGATGGCAGTCGCCCGCCACAACGTCGCCGCCCGACGCTTCAAGCTTGGCTGCAAGTTTCTTAGCAATGGGAACCGAGAATTTTTCGTTACCAGCTTTGAGACCCCACATGCCATCGATGCCCGAGCACTGATCAACCAGTTTGATCTTTGCGCCTGTGAGCTTCATGATGTCGCGGCTACGTAATCCGATATTTTGCGCACGAAGGTGACAAGGGATGTGATACGAGATGGTCTCCACAATTTCTCCGGTGAAATTCGTATCGAGTTCGGTACCTTCCGCTTTGTGCAAATTCATGAGGTACTCAGATGAGTCGAATGTGTGCGCCGCTACTAGTTCGGCGTCGGGGCCACCTACATAGTCGAGGTAATCTTTTTTCAAGATGTAACCGCACGTAGGTTGTGGCACAACAATGTCGTTTCCGGCACGCACGGCATCGGCTAATGCCTTCACTTGCTTTGTCGCGACTTTGGTGAACGTATCCATATCGCCGCTGTGGAGATACGGAGCGCCACAACAGCCGGCACCGTCGATGAGCGAGCATTCGACACCATTGCGTTCGTACACCTTCACTAGGTCTTGACCGATTCCTGGTTGCTGGTACTCAACAAGACATGTGGGAAAGACTGCAACAGAGCCTTGCTTTTTTGCAATGACTGGCTTTGTGCGCTTTTTGAACCATGTACTAAAGCGCTGCTTGGCATACGGCGGAAGAAGACGTACTGACGAAACACCGGCAGTCTTTTCGACAATTTTACGAATAGCGCCACCAGGCTTTGCGCTCAGTACGACATTGGTAATTGTGGTGGCAGTGGTTGCAACTTTGCCGAGCGCATCGGTGTGACCCATTGCTTGGGTGGTGATGCGCTTACGAAGACTGACTTGATTTGTGTCGTGACGCATCGCCTCTGTGCGCAACATGAGGCGAGGGAAGTCGAGTGCCCATTCGTGCAACTCGGGAATGTATGGGCAGTTGACGTAACACAACTTGCACTGGAAGCACTCGTCGACCACTTGGTCTTGTTGTGCAGGTGTGAGACGGCCGGCGTCTTGATCTTCATGTTGATCGACGTAATCGAAAAGTGTGGGAAAGGACGAACAAAATTTGAAGCACAAACGACAACCATGACAAATGTCGTACACACGAGTGAGTTCGTTACGTACATCTGCTTCATCGAGATATAACGGATGTTTCGGGTCATACGTGATTGTCATTGTGTTGTCCGTTCAAAGAAGAAGTGAAAGTGGAACGGGTGGCTGTTGCAATCAACAGCCACCCGCCCATTCGTTCATCGTGACCAATGGGCCACGGGAAAATTAGAGGGCTGCGAGGCCTTCACCGAAGCGTCCTGCATGGCTCTTTTCTGCACGTGCAAGAGTTTCGAACCAGTCAGCGATTTCATCGAAACCTTCATCGCGTGCTGTCTTTGCGAAACCTGGGTACATCTGGGTGTACTCGTAGGTCTCGCCAGCGATTGATGCTTTGAAGTTTGCTTCGGTTTCACCAATTGGCTCACCACTTGCTGGGTCGCCTACTTCGGCGATGTACTCGAGGTGACCATGTGCGTGTCCGGTTTCGCCTTCGGCTACTGAGCGGAACAATGCTGCTGCGTCGGGGTAGCCCTCGATATCGGCCTTCTGTGCGAACCAGATGTAGCGACGGTTTGCTTGGCTCTCGCCCGCAAATGCCTCCAAGAGGTTCTCGTGTGTCTTAGTACCCTTCAATGCTGGCATGAATGGTTCCTTTCGTTGTGTGGTTGGTTTATCTGTGTGACCCAGTTGCAGAACACAGACCGCACAGACCTCGGTACACGATGTGAGCATCGCTTACAGAGAAACTGTCGAGGCCATGCAGCTCTGGCGCATGGGTGACATAGACATCGTGGACCGCACCGCATTGATCGCAGACGGCATGGTGATGATCGGAAACATTGGGATCAAAACGCATGGAGCCTGAGCCCACTTCGATTGACTGCAATTCGCCCATTTCGGCGAGGTCGGTCAACGTTTGATACACGGTACGTAGTGAGATTCCGGGCATGAGCTCAGAGGCCACATGGTGCAGTGCATCGGCAGTGGGATGGGTGGTGTTGTCGTGCAGTAAGCGAAACAACAACTGGCGTTGTGGGGTCACTTTCAGACCGGCTGAGCGGAATGCAACAGTGAGGTCTTCAGGTGAACGCATGGTGCAAACCTTATCTGCATCGATTGCTAATTAGCAACCATTGCGGAATGACCCGCCAAACCCTTTGTCACATAGGCTTCAGACCGTGCCGATAGCCAACAACTTCTCCCGCCCCGACGCCCTAGCCCGCTTGAACTCAGAGCAATTCGATGTTGTCGTCGTTGGCGGCGGCATCACCGGCGCTGGCGTTGCACTCGATGCCGCCTCTCGAGGCCTTCGCGTTGCCCTCCTTGAACGAGACGACTTCGCATCGGGCACCTCGTCGAAATCGTCAAAACTGATTCACGGCGGATTGCGTTATCTACAACAAGGCGATGTGCACTTGGTGTATCAAGCATTGCGCGAGCGCAAGCGCCTATGTCGCAACGCACCTCACTTGGTACAAGTACTCCCCTTCATGATTCCTATTCTCACGAAGAACGGCGTTGTCTCAAAGAAGATTGCGCGAGCACTCGGATCTGCCATGTGGATGTATGACATCACCGGTGGCTGGCGTATTGGCCGCATTCACCGTCGTCTGTCAGCGAATAAAGCCTTTAAACACTTGCCCACTATGCCTCGCGAGAAACTGTCGTCTGGCTACTTGTATTACGACGCAGAAGCTGACGATGCACGCCTCACGCTTACCGTGTTGCGTACTGCTGCCGATAATGGTGCAGCTATTGCCAACCGTTGCCGCGTAGACGGAATCGACTCTGCATCGCGCACCTCTCATACGGTTCGCGTTACAGACACCGTGTCGCAGACATCGTTCACTGTTTCCACACGTGCCGTAGTGAACGCTTCAGGAGTATGGGCCGACGACGTTCGTGCACTCGACGAAAGCACACACCCCGACACCATTCGCCCGGCCAAAGGCGTGCATCTCACCTTGCCCTGGGACAAAGTGCGCAACGACATCGCAGTAGTAATCCCCGTACCAAGCGATCGACGCAGTTTGTTCGTAGTACCAGCCATTCCAAATGGCGATGGCACGTTCCGTTTCACCTATGTAGGCACTACCGACACCGATTACAAAGGCCCAGTGAACGACCCACAGTGCACACGTGACGACATTGAATATGTATTGGCAGCACTAAATGCAAGCGTCACAACCGGCGTAACAGTTGACGATGTCACCGGCGTGTGGTCGGGACTTCGACCATTAGTAAAGATGGACGACACATCTGCCAAGGCAGGACGTACTGCAGATCTCAGTCGCCGCCACCGAGTCTTTACTTCAGATACTGGTGTTGTCACCGTGACGGGTGGAAAACTCACCACCTATCGCGAGATGGCACAAGACGCAGTAGATGCTGTGAACGAAGTTCTCGACACAAAAGCACGTTGTCGCACAAAGACATTGTCGCTGCATGGAGCAAAGGGCAAGCGCAGCAAATCAACTGCCAGCGATGCACATCTCGATAGTCGATACGGAAGCGATGCATCTGCAATTAAACAACTGATTGCAGCGGAGCCATCACTTGGTGAAGAACTTGTTGCCGGACTTCCCTACTTGCGTGCAGAAGCAATCTTTGCAGTCACCCATGAAATGGCAGTGTCACTCGACGACGTACT
>WLEX01000064.1 GCA_009704065.1 Actinomycetota bacterium | reverse complement strand
ATGTTGCTGCGCTCGATTACTTGCGCGATGGTGGCAACAGCATTACCTGCAACGTAGGCACCGGCCATGGCACCAGCGTGATGGACATCATCGCTGCCACCGAACGAATTTCCGGTAAAAAAGTTCCGTACCAAGTTGTTCCACGCCGTGCCGGCGATCCATCTGAGTGTTATGCCGACCCTAGTCGCATCACATCAACTTTTGATTGGTCTCCCACGCATAGTCTCGACTCAATTATTTCCACTGCGTATGCGTGGCATACATCGCACCCACAGGGTCACGACTCGAAGTAACTACACAGACGTTGCACGTTGGCGGTCAAGCCATCCGAGTAATACTGCAATCGCACGAGGGTCATGACGTAAACGATGCCCTGCACCTTCAATCACGCGTAGTTCGGCACTGCCATGCGATTCGGCTAACACACGAGAGTCAGCAACGGGAACACTTTCATCGTCGTCACCATGCATCACCAACAAAGGCCGTGGGGCAAATCGCTTTGCTGCATCAATGGGGCGAAAGCGGCGTAGTTCACGGCTCCACTCATCGAATGATGCAGGGAAACCCGGTGTACGAATAGCTCCAATTTCACGAGCATGTTCTAAAAATCGTCGCGGCTGACTTGCCCAATCATCGAAATCGGCACGAGCACTGAGCAGTGCACATCCGCGCACACGAGGATCATCGGCAGCAACGCTGAGAGCTAGCGCACCACCTGTATTAGTGCCCACGAGCCAAATACCGTTCGGTGATACTTCATCTTCCAAATGATCAATTGCAGCTCGTAAATCATCGACCCATCCCTGCATTGAGAAATCCCCTTCGCTACCGCCACAACCACGAAAGGTAAAAGTGAGCGCGGCCCATCCCAGGTCATTTGCTATGCGGTCCATTAGTTGCGGAAAAGTAACACCTGCTTGGCGCGCATCAAGTGGTCCAATAGGAAAACCGTGACACAGAATTACACCAGGCATCGACTGCACATGGCTGCTAGGTGTGGCGAGATATCTATTGAGTGTGAGGCCGCCCGAGATGAACGTCCCGTTCATTTCACCGGCCATAGCAACTACCTACGCGCGAGGCTTGCGGAATCGACGCGTGGCTCCCACGGTTGCAAGTGTGTACCCACGATTGCGGGCTTCGGCCAATGTGTCGGGGCCGAAACACAGACCAACACCTTGCGCCACGATGTCGTCGATGATGGTGGGTTCTGACCATTCATCCAAGTCGTACACCAATTGGGTGCGCTTGTCGCCTAGAAAACGGGTGTGTTCAAACTTGACGGGCTTTTCCATAGAGATAACGGTAGTCGCCCCATGGTGTCAGACCACGAACGGCGAAGATTTCCCCTATGGGCGCGGGCGCAAGAGTGTGAAGACCACTTCGAATGAGATGGCATCCCATGCATCAAGGTCAATGGCTCCAGGGTCCATTTCGGCCACCACTCGCCCATTGATTTGGCCATGCAGCCAATAAGCCGCTGCCATGGGGTCGAGGTCGGTGCGAGCCCATCCTTTGCCCTGAGCCAAACGCAATGAGTCGGCCAAACCGTTCAAGAATTTTCTATTGATCTCATTTATTGCTGCTGCGAGTTCGGGATTTGTTTGCGCAGCTCCGAGCACACTTGCACGAATGGCCCGGTCTTTGTGGCGCTCTGGTCGGTAGCTCCACTCCATGCTTTTACGCAAAGCACGTTCGTAATCGTTCTGGTTTTCCACCATGAGCATCATGGAGTCCACCGGTACATCGGTACGCAGGCATTGCCAGTACCACTCAACATATGCAGCAGTCACAAGTTCGGTGCGATTCTTGAAATGGTGGTAAATCGATGGTTCTTTCACACCGACCACTTCAGCAATTTTGCTGACTCGAACCGAGGCCTCACCACCTTCGGCGATTAACTCAACGGCGACATTAATCATCCGTTCACGCATCGAAGTTTCATTGGCCATACCAATAGAGAATACTTACTTTTCTTAAGCCAACCACTACCTACAACCCGAAGAATTGTTAACACCAGATGTAAGTTTCGTGCATGACTTCAACAGAACAGCCCACGAGCATCGAGTTCTTTTTCGACATCATGTGCCCCTACGCCTATCAAACCTCGGTATGGATACGCGATGTGCAGGCCCAGATTGGGTTCGATATATCCTGGCGATTCTTCAGCCTTGAAGAGATCAACCGTGAAGAGGGCAAGAAACACCCATACGAACGCGACTTTGCGTACGGATGGACACCGTTGCGAGTTGCAGCATGGTTGCGTCGCCAGAATAACGAGTGGTGTGGCACCTTCTACAAAATTTGTGGCGAAGCACTGCACATCAACGGGCAACGTTTTTATGACCGCGAAGTTGCATTGCAACTCATGGCAGACGCCGGTCTACCTACCGAAGCATGGGATGCAGCTTTGGCAGATCCCACCACGCACGACGATGTATTGAATGATCACAAATATGCCACCGAACAACTTGCCGGTTTCGGAGTACCCATCATCACTATCCCAGGAGGACGCGCTGTATTTGGTCCTGTGGTGCTACCAGCACCAACCGCAGAAAAAGCCCGCGAGTTATGGGATATCACTCTTGGTTACAGCAAATTCCCCGGCTTGTTTGAAATCAAAACCCCAAAGACCGACGACGACATGAAGATGATCGGCACAATTTTTACGCCGTATCTCGAAGGTCGCCAGTGGCGCACTATTCAAAACCCCGCACGCTAGAGAGAGAATCATGATCCCTACAGACACCAACGACAAACTCGAACACACTTGGCGTTCCCTCAGTACTTTTTGTGCTTCTCTCACCGAAGCGCAATGGAAAACCGCATCGCAGTTACCGCACTGGACCGTGCAAGACAACCTGTCGCACATTGTGGGCACTGAAGCAGGCATGCAAGGTATCGAACGTTCCGATCACCAAGCCTCCGATCTTTCTCATGTTAAAAATCCCATTGGCGAGATGAACGAACATGATGTCGATTCTCGTCGCGGTCGTAGTGGTGCCGAAGTACTTGCCGAATGGAACGAACTCTTGGAGTTACGGGTGACCACATTGCGTAACGGCGACGATGCATACTTCGCTCAAGAATCATTCACCCCCACCGGCCCTGGCACCTTGGCCGACTTCCTACATATTCGTGTTCTCGATTGTTGGATTCACGAACAAGACATGCGTCGCACCGTAGGTATGCCGGGCAACCAAGACGGCCCAGGTGCTGGCCACACCATCGACCGACTCATCCGTACTATCCCCATTGTGGTGGGTAAGCGTGCTGGTACTCCCGAAGGCGGCACAGTAGTGATTGTTATAACCGGCCCAGTTCAACGAACTATTGCCACCACCATCATTGATGGTCGCGCGCAGATTGTTTCCGATGTACCAGCGTCAGTTCTCACCACTGTCAGCATGGATTCAGACACTTTTCTGCAATTAGCAACAGGGCGTGCGAGCAACACCGAACTCGGCACTGCAATTTCCGTTACCGGAGATACCGAACTTGCAACACGCGTAGTGTCGCAATTCAACATGATGATTTAAATGGTGTCGGCCTTCGGCCCCACTGCGCCAATAGCTGCAAAATATGCAAGGTGCGCATCGGCAACGTGTACAACGTCGACATCGTCGAGTATCTGTACACCACGTTTTGCAGCTTGCGCCAACAAATGCGCTGCCAACGTATCTTCATCTACAACTACTGGCGTTGAAATATCTTGCACTCTGTCGGTGACGTCGAGTGGCAATAACTTGCGTTCATCCATCCATGCCAAATGGGCCAATAACAACTCCCGCAATTCAGCAAGAGTGAGTCGTGCTTGTGTATTGGCAGGCATGGCATCGGCAACAAATTCCACTGCTTGGTCGATGTCGTAAATAACTCGCGGTGCTACTGCATCGAGGCGGTGCGCTTCTCGCCCCACTACAGCGCCTGCCATCGCAAAGACCACGAGTGCTGAAACGATGGCAAACACAATGGTGATAGCAGGCATAGTGCCAGCCTACGAGACAGAGTTAGAAGCTCTCCATCACAAACCAGTGATCGTCCGGAGCAACTGTCACAAGACGAGCCATAAATGCAGAACCACCAGGTCCCCACGAGTACTGCATGTATTGCGGCAACCCTGGACGATGAATGAGATCACGTCCTTTGAAATCAAATTCATAGGCCACAGACGGGCAGATATAGGCAGTGGTGCCTGCAAACGGAGCCGAGATTGTCATGTGAGCGTGTCCGCTCACAACTGCCATCACATGATGTCGTTGAACGACCTCGGTTAACCCTGCGATGGAATCATTATCGAGCCGCACCGAATCGAGTGCAGGTCCACCGGTAGCAAAACACGGGTGATGCATAGCAATGAGCGCGGGTGCGCCATCAGATAATTCGGTATCGAGCCACTCCAATTGATCTTTATCGAGCGCACCATCTCCACGACCAAGGCGGGCTGAATCCATGACTACAACTTTTCCTTGGGGAACATCAATTGTGTAATCGAGCCGACCATTGCGCGATGGCAATGAATACAGGCTCTGCATCTTCACCGATTCGTCGTGGTTGCCGGCGCACAGGTGTACATCGACTCCGGTTGCCGCAAGAACATCGGAGAAACCTTTGTATTCGTTATCGGTGCCGGCGCGTGCTACACAATCGCCAGTAATCAAAACATGTTGTGTGCGTTGTGAAGCATGCAACAGCGCTTTTGTGAGATTGCCGACAGGATCCGAACCTTCGAATAATTCATCTCCCGGCCCCACGATGTGAGGGTCAGAAATTTGTGCGATAACGGTGCGAGCCATAGGCGCAAGGTACTACACGAAGATTGACGCAAGATCTCTGAAAATAAAAGAACCCGGGCACAAGGCCCGGGTTCTTTCGGAGTCTGTATCAGACGGTGATCAGATACCGATGCGCTGAGCAAGAAGCTCGCGGTGGTAGGTGGGGTCACCGAAAATAAGTTCGCTTGACTTTGCACGCTTGAAGTAAAGGTGTGCTGGGTGTTCCCAGGTGAAACCAATACCGCCGTGAATCTGAATGTTTTCAGCAGCTGCGTGGAAGTATGCCTCTGAGCAATATGCCTTAGCAAGTGATGCAACAGATGGAAGCTCGTCATTCATTTCTGCTGCACACCACATGCCGTAGTAAGCAGCTGACTTTGCTGACTCAACTTCGAGCAACATGTCTGCACACTTGTGCTTGATTGCCTGGAATGAACCGATGGGGCGACCGAACTGGATGCGGTCCTTTGCGTACTGCACTGCCATTTCGAGAACTTTTTGAGCGCCGCCCACTTGTTCTGCTGCAAGAGCAACAACTGCAAGATCGTTCACCTTCGACAAGATTGCACCGCCGGCGCCTTCAGCACCGATGAGCTTTGCAGGAGTGTTGTTGAACTCAAGCTTTGCTTGCTTACGTGTCTGGTCCATGGTGGACAATGCTGTGCGAGTGAGGCCTGATGCCTTGCCATCGACTGCGAACAAGCTCACACCTTTTGCTGTGCGAGCAGCAACGATGATGAGGTTTGCTGTGTGGCCATCAAGTACGAAGCTCTTTGTTCCGTTGATGGTGAAATCTGATCCGGAACCCTTTGCTTCGATGGTGATGCCTGCTTCGTCCCAACGGCCTGATGGCTCGGTGGTTGCAAGTGTTGCAATGGTCTCGCCACTTGCGATGCCTGGAAGGTATGCCTTCTTTGCTGCTTCGTCACCTGACTGCAACAACGCGTTTGCTGCAAGGACAACGCTCGAGAAGTACGGAGCACACAACAATGCGCGACCCATTTCTTCGAGCACGACGCCGAGTTCGATGAACGAGAAACCTTGTCCACCGAATTCTTCTGGAATTGCAAGACCTTGCAACGCCATTTCGCCGGCCATTTGCGACCACACTGCTGCGTCGTAACCGTTCTCTGTCTCCATCTGCTCGCGCACTGCGGTCTCTGAGGACTTGGCCTCAAGGAACGAGCGCACCATCTTGCGGAGTTCTTCTTGTTCTTCACTAAATGCAAAATTCATGTATTCATTCTGTAACGCCCCAACATGGTCGCGCTAATCGAGGTGTGTACATGGGTGTACACACCCGCTAGCCTTACCCCATGGCTGTTATTGGTATGCGCGAATTCCGCTCGGCACTTGCCACATATATACGTCGAGCCCAAATGGGTGAACGAGTGGTGGTCACGGTCGATGGCGCCCCCGTGGCCCAACTGTCGAACATGGGGTCCGACTATGCCGGCATCACCATTGCCGATCTTGTAGCTCGCGGCACCGTGCTTCCACCGCGCCGCCGAGGCGATTGGGTTCCGAGCGAGCCACTCACCTTGTACACCGGCGCTCGCGTCGACCGTGCACTGCACCAAATACGCATATGACAGTTGTTCTCGATGCCAGTGCGCTCCTTGCGCTTCATGTCGATGGGCCTCAACGCGACATCGTGACCGACGCCTTGCAATCAGACACCACGTGGGTGGCGTGCGCCATTGCACTGAGCGAAGCAATCGCCGCTGCATCGCGTCTCACCGATGAAGAGGTGTTATCTCGGCATCTAGAAGACATGGTGCGCCACACCTGGGATTTCTTGCATGTTGTCCCTGTTGATCAGGCGTTACTCGACGAGGCCACATCGCTCTGCCAATCACAACCAGTCGGAGTATCGGCTGCGCTGCACCTTGCTGCTGCCACTCGCCTACCTGCACCTGTGCACTTTGTGACTTTCGATGCATCACAAATACCCGTAGCCCTCTCTCTCGGGTTCGAGGTTGTGTCAGGCTAGACACATGGCCAGCCCGCTCGGAACATTGCATTATTTCGATCATCGCCTCGAAGTACATCGTGTTGTAGTTGGGCCGTATGCCAACAATGTTTTTGTTGTGAAATGTAAACACACAGGCGAAGCAGTACT
>WLEX01000063.1 GCA_009704065.1 Actinomycetota bacterium | reverse complement strand
CTCGCACTAACCGTGGCATTTTTGCCATCAACGAATTGCCCGACTTGTCGGAGCGAATTCAAGTCGGTTTGCTCAACGTTCTCGAAGAACGTGATGTGCAGATTCGAGGATATAAAATTCGTTTGCCACTCGATGTGATGTTGGTTGCTTCTGCTAACCCAGAGGATTACACCAATCGTGGTCGCATTATTACACCGTTGAAAGACCGTTTCGGTAGCCAAATTCGTACGCATTACCCGTTGGAAGTCGATACCGAAATCGCAATCATGCGCCAAGAATCACGGGCCGCATCAATTGGCGATGTGAAGGTCACCATGCCTGCATTTATGGAACGCATCATTGCTACGTTCTCTCATCAGGCACGTACCAGTAGTCATGTCAACCAACGCAGTGGCGTCAGTGTTCGCTTGTCGGTTTCAAACTTCGAAATTCTCAGTGCCAACGCAGTTCGTCGCGCATTGCGCGCAGGGGAGCGCGAAGTAGCGCCTCGCGTCAGTGATCTCGATGCATTGGCTTCGTCTACCGGAGGAAAAGTAGAAATCGAAGCACTCGAAGAGGGCCGCGAATCGGGAATCTTGCAGCAACTCATTTCTGGCGCAGTACTCACTGTGTACAAAGAACTTGCCCCTGGCGAAATGATGCGCGAAGTAATTGAGGCCTTTGAATCAGGCGTTGTGGCCCATGCTGGTGAAGATATTTCTTCTACAGAACTCATTGCGTTGCTCACAGAAATTCCTTCGCTTCGTGCACCCGTCTTGGTGTTAACCGGTGGTGATGAATCACCAGCCATGTTGGCCAGTGCAGTCGAATTTATTTTAGAAGGCTTGCATCTCACTCGTCGTCTCAATAAAGACGCATCGGGAGCAAAATCTACGTATCGCTCACGCGGTTAATTGGTGTGTCATCGAATCGATGACACGACTACATCACGAATGGTGAGCGGGTCCACAATTCGCCGGTGTCATTGCGGGCGGCATTGGTTGCTTCACCCGTCAAAGTGACTACGGGAATTGCCTCGTTTAGGCCCTTTAGGGTCATGGGTTCGTGCTGGCCCTTCACCACGCCTTCAGGCAAGGTTTCGATCTGCTCAACAGGAATGATGACCTCGTAGTGGTCGGCGGCATCGCAGAGACGAGCCGCCATATTGACAGCGGTTCCGATGTAGTCGTCGCCCTCGAACAGAAGAGCCAGCCCGGTGGCGATGCCAACCCGTATCGAGAGGGGCGCGCAGGCGGCTCTGGAGCGCTTCTGAAGCTCGAGAGCAAAGGTAATGGCATCTCGCTGGTCAACAGCCACGATCATGCAGCCATCGCCCAGCCACTTGGCAATGCGGACACCTGTTTCAGAGGCAACGTCACGGGTGACGGCACGCCATGAGGCAAGCAGCCGTCCGGCGGCATCGTCGCCGTTCTCGGTGGTGAAGTTGGTAAACCCCGAGATATCGACGAATACAAAAGTTCTTGGCACTCGCATGTTGCCTTACACCTTAGAGCAACTAGGTTGCGGATATGCCTGCACGGTTCACCTATTCACGTTGGGACGGTACCCAAACGGGGTTCACCCTTGATGCCGAAGCCATTCTCGATGAATTGACCGATGATTTGCTCTATCACGGCGACCTGAATTCGGCATTGCGCCGGCTCATGCGTGACGGAATGACCGACCCTGATGGAAATCAAATCGAAGGTCTGCGCGACATGATGCAGCGCATTCGGGATCGCAAAAAAGAACTCGAAGAGAGTGGCGATCTTGGTGGCGTGTATTCCGAAATAGCAGATGCGTTGAAAGACATCATCGATGAAGAACGTCATGCGGTCGAAAATTCTGTGCGCGATGCTGAGGCGTCGGGGGATGAGCGTCGTGCTGAAACTGCTCGCGATGCAGCCATGGAACGAAATTTCCGTCTCGACATGATGCCAAACGATCTTGCCGGCATGGTTCGAGAAATGCAGAGCTACAACTTCGAATCAACCGAAGCACAGCAGCGATTCGAACAACTCATGGACAAACTGCGTGAGCAAATGATGCAGCAGTTTGTCGATCAAATGTCAGACGGTGTGCAAAACATGTCCCCTGAAGACATGGCTCGCATGAAAGACATGATGGCCGCGCTGAACGGAATGATTGAAGCGCGCGAACAGGGCGAAGATCCGCAGTTCGAAAAATTCATGGAGCAGTTTGGCGATTTCTTTCCTGAGAATCCGCAGACACTCGATGAGCTACTCGAAAATATGGCGCAACGAATGCAGGCAATGCAGGCGCTCATGAATTCGCTCACTCCCGAACAGCGTTCGCAGATGCAGCAGCTCTCGGAGCAACTCATGGAAGACATGGATCTCAATTGGCAAGTGCAGCAACTAGGCGAAAAGTTGCAAGGAATGTTCCCTCAGCAAGGCGAACCTCAGTACAACTTCCGCGGTGAGCAATCAATGGATATGCAACAAGCCATGGCTGCAATGCAAGAAATGGGAGAGCTTTCCGAGATGGAAGGAATGTTGCGACAAGCAACAAATCCAGCTCAATTGGCCGAGGTCGATATCGACAAAGTCAAAGAACTGCTCGGTGAAGATGCTGCCAAATCGATGGAACGATTGGCTGAGATGACAAAGATGCTTGAAGAGGCCGGGCTCATCAACCTCAAAGAGGGAAAGATGGAGCTAACGCCTCGTGGCTTGCGTGCCATTGGCAATAATGCTCTTCGTCAACTCTTCAACAAATTGTCGAAAGATAAGTTCGGCCAGCATCGCATCTCTGCAGATGGCAGCGGCCATGAGCGCACGTACGATTCCAAGCCCTACGAGTTTGGTGATCCTTTCCGCCTCGATCTACAGCGCACCATTCGCAATGCCATCTCCCGTGGGGGAAGTGGCACACCTGTGCAATTAACACCTGAAGATTTCGAAATTGAGCGCACCGAACACAGCACGCGCTCGGCCACCGTTCTCATGATCGACCTTTCCATGTCGATGCCGATGCGCGGCAACTTTGTGCCCGCGAAGAAGGTGGCGATGGCGTTGCACTCGCTCATTAGTTCTCAATTCCCACGCGATTATTTGGGACTCGTGGGCTTCAGTGAAACCGCTCACATCATGACTCACGAGCAGTTGCCTGAAGTCAGTTGGGATTTGGCCTACGGCACCAACATGCAGCACGGTCTTCGTTTGGCCCGTCAATTGCTTGCTCGCCAAACGGGCACCAAGCAAATCATCATGATTACCGATGGTGAACCAACGGCCCATATCACCCAATCGGGTGACGTGTATTTCAATTATCCGCCGGTGCGCGAAACAATCGAATCCACCTTGCGGGAAGCCATGCGGTGCACGAAAGACAACATCACCATCAATACCTTTGTGCTCGACGCCACGAGCTCTTTGCGCCATTTCATTGAGCAAATGACGCAAATTAATCATGGTCGTGCTTTCTTCACTACCCCTGAAACCTTGGGGGATTATGTGCTCGTCGACTTCCTAGAAAACCGTCGTCGCACAAGCCGTGCTCGCTAGCGGGTGAGCCTTCTTCACCCCTGCAGTATGGAAATACCTCGACTCTTGCCGACCGCAAATCCGTGTCGCATTTGCTTTTTGTCTCAGAATTTGTAACAATTACATCGCTGTAATTACAGAGGCGTGCGTAGAGATCCCCAGGGACTCACAAGTGCCTCTCGCTGGGAGGCACAAGCATGCACATCGAATCAGAAACTTTTACTCAAGAACGCGGCTGGCAAGACCAGGCAAACTGCCTCGGAGTAGACCCTGATCTGTTCTTCCCTGAGCGCGGCGCAAGCACCCGCGAAGCAAAAGAAGTCTGCAAAGGCTGTGTTGTGCGAGGCGATTGTCTTGAATACGCATTAGCCAATGGCGAAAAGTTTGGTATCTGGGGCGGCTTGTCTGAACGTGAGCGTCGTCGCTTGCGTCGCCAACGTGCCCAAGATGGCCGTCGCGTTATCAACGGCTAAGTAGCTACGGGCGATGTGTTAGTCGCCACTCAATAGTTTTCTCCACCGACAGATCGAGTTGCTCCCACCGATCCCGAGGAATTTCTGCAAGGACTGCAGCCGGTAGTAATCCCACCAACTCGGCGTGGTCGATTTTTGCGCGTTCTGCAACCGCGTCGTATGCCTGCATTGGCCCAACAAAATCAGGCTTAATCAGGTTCATGCTGACTTGTGTGAAGTCACCCACCTGAAGCCCCAACGTACGCAATTCGTTTGTACGAACTTGCGCTGCAACGTTTTTTGTGTGAGCCAGATCAATGTTGCGTAGCCACACGTTGTATGCAATTAGTGGTTCGCGAGCTCCCACACACATTGCACCTGCAGCGGGGTGAGGTACACGAGGGCCACAGTCCGGAAACACATCACGCCATGCATGTTTGCGAATATACGGCAACGATTGTTCGGGCCCGTACAGAAAGCACGGCACTTCCAATTCATCTGCAGCCCATTGTGCAAAATCGTTTCGTGCCTCTATTGCGTTTGCCATAGAGGATCCAACTAACGGTACGAATGGCACAACATCGACTACGCCAAATCGAGGATGGACTCCTGCGTGATTCTCTAGTGACAGAGCATTCACTGCGGCCCGTGCGAGTGTTTGGGCGGCTTCAACGCCAATCATGGTGAACACACTGCGATGGTGCTCTGAGTCGGTGTGGACATCGAGCAGTTGTCCTGAGACAGTGTGTGCCAGATCAGTCAAAAGAGCGATGTTTTGACCTTCGCTGATGTTGATGACACATTCGAGCACATACCGTGCCTACCAAAGATGGGCGCCCTCCTGCTACCGTCAGGAACATGATTTCGTTTCTCGAGGGCCCAGAGCTCATCATCGTTCTTGTCGTTGTTCTGGTGCTCTTTGGTGGCGCTCAGTTGCCAAAGTTTGCAAAGAACCTCGGTGCCGCTCAACGCGAGCTGAAAAAGGCCATGGAAGAGGGCAAATCGGACGAGGGTTCATCCGACTCAAAGTAATTACCGTCGGCGTGCCGACCGTAACTTTTTAGGCTGAAAGACCGCGACGGCGCTTCAGAATGCGACGGCGCTCACGCTCGCTGCAGCCGCCCCATACGCCATGATCGATGCGCTCAACGAGTGCATATTCGAGACAGGTGGTGGCTTGCTCGCATCCTTTACAAATTGCACGGGCCCTATCGACACCGACTCCGTCAGACGGAAAGAAGGTGGCAGGCGGATAGTTGCGGCAATTGCCTTTAGCCATCCAGGCCGTGGGTGAGTCGTCGAACGGCAGTGCTTTTACTGGTGCGCTCGTGACTTGTAATTTGAGATTCATGGCTCTCCTCGCTGCGGTACCGGGGTGGTACTGCTATTGGTCGGTGTCGGTGTGACGCCGAGTCATGGCGGGAAGTTCCCGCACTTCAAGTCAAGCACGAGTACAGGCGCTATTGCCTTCAGGCTTGGTAAAGGTTGAGTAAATATCTACCTTTTCCACAGGCACAGAAGGGGAAATTCCGCGAATTTGGCACATTTTGCTGCACAAGTCGTCGTTCACGCCTGCCGATAGGCTGTCTGGGTTCGCAACCTCCGGAGGCATCATGACTGATATCCAAGCACCACAGGCACCAAAGGCTCATGCCCGCATTGTCTTTCTTGGCGCAGTATCTCCTCATTGGGAGGTTTACGGCGAATGGGGAGACCAAACAGCGATCGACGAGTTCCGTTCACGCGTGCTTGCACGGCTTGTCCTTTTGCCTCGCGACGATCCACAATTTCGCCGCAACATGGCACGCATTGTGCGTGACGCCGAGCGCGAACTCATCTCCATCGAATGGGACATGGGCGATCCCGACTACGAGTTCTAATTCCACGTCATCGGTAACGGTCATGCGACCTGTCGATGAACACCCGGAAAACTCACGACTTCTTATCCTCAATGGGGGCGGGTCGTCTCGTTACCCTCATATGTCATGAGTCGTTGGTTTGGAAACCGTGAGCTGAGTTGGCTCGATTTCAATGAGCGTGTCTTGTCGCTCGCTCGAGAAACATCAGTCCCTCTGCTTGAGCGCATAAAGTTCTGCGCCATTTTTGCAGCCAACCTCGACGAGTTTTTTCAAGTACGTGTTGCGGCGTTAAAAGGCCAGGTAGCAGGTGGGGTTTCTTCTGCATCGGCCGATGGTTTGACTCCCACGCGACAGTTAACAGAAATCGCACGGCGAGTTGATCATCTCACGAACCAAGTAGAGACATTGCTGATGCATGATCTCTTGCCCCAGTTACTTCAGCACGGGATTCAAGTATTGCGATGGGAAGAACTAACTTCCGATGAACGACAGCATATGAATGCGTATTTCGAGCGTCAACTCTTCCCAGTCTTAACGCCTCTTGCAGTCGACCCCACACATCCGTTTCCCTACATCTCAAACTTTGCCATCAGTCTTGGGGTGATGGTGCGTGATCCGAAGACATCTGAACAGCGATTTGCCCGCGTCAAAATACCCACATTCCTCAAGCGTTTTCACAAGATGTCTGAAGGAAGGTATGTACTGATCGAAGACGTTATTGCCGCGAATATTGGCGATTTATTTGCTGGGATGAAAATCGAGCATGTCAGCGCATTCCGTGTCACAAGAAATGCTGACCTCACGCTCGAAGATGAAGATGCCGACGATTTGTTAGCAGCAGTAGAGATGGAATTGCGGCGACGTCGATTTGGACGAGCAGTGCGACTCGAAGTTGACCACCACATCGATCCATCTGTGCTCGAGATGTTGCTTGAAGAATTAGACCTTGAACATACAGATGTGTCTTTCTGTGTAGCACCCTTAGCTCTTAGTGCACTATGGGAACTACATTCCTTAGATCTGCCGCAATTGAAAGACACTCCGTGGCGATCTGTTACTGCTGGTCGACTTGCAGCAGCTGATGGAAATGATCAGTCCATGTTTAGTGTGTTGCGCGATCGTGATCTCCTAGTGCATCACCCGTATG
>WLEX01000062.1 GCA_009704065.1 Actinomycetota bacterium | reverse complement strand
TTACCGACGTACTCGGCACTCTTAAGAGTTTTGCTATCAGCCCTGCTGAATTAGAAAATGCGCTTGAAGATGGAATGACCTTCGATGGTTCGTCTATCGATGGATACTCACGTGTACAAGAAGCTGATGTTCTCGCAGTTCCTGATCCCAATACGTTCGAGATATTGCCATGGGGCGAGAGCAAGTCTGCTGAAGCGCGCGTTATCTGTGATGTGCGCAATCTCGATGGTTCTTTGTTCGAAGGTGATCCTCGCCAAGTGTTACGTCGCAACCTCGATGCTGCGCGTGCAATGGGCTACGAGTTCCTTATCGCGCCCGATATCGAATACTTCTACTTCGAGCCGCCAGTGCGCGGACAGGCTCCCGTGCCACTCGATGAAGGTGGCTTCTTCGATCTCACCACAACCGATGTCGCATCGTCACTACGCAAGCAAACAATTCGCACACTCGAAACCATGGGTATCCCTGTTGAATATTCGTTTCACGAAGATGCACCCAGCCAACAAGAAATAGATCTTCGTCATACCGATGCATTGTCGATGGCTGACTCTGTCATGACTTTCCGCATGATCGTGAAAGAAATTGCTGCAATGAATAATGTGCATGCCACGTTCATGCCGAAGCCACTAGAAGGTGTGCAGGGTTCCGGAATGCACTTGCACTTGTCATTGTTTTCTGGTGATACAAACGCCTTTTATTCGGAGAACGATCCCAATAATTTGTCACCGGTCGCGAAGTCGTTCATGGCAGGTCTCTTGCGCCATGCTGCCGAAATCACCGCAGTCACCAACCAAACAGTGAATAGCTACAAGCGCCTCGTGCCCGGCTTTGAAGCCCCAGTGCATGTCAGTTGGGCACGTAACAACCGCAGTGGTCTTATTCGTGTACCGATTCCAAAGCGCGGAAGCATCAGTGCCACCCGTATTGAATACCGATCACCAGATCCTGCATGCAACCCCTACCTCGCATTCTCTGTCATTCTTGCCGCCGGCATGAAGGGCATTCGCGAAGGATATGAACTTGCACCCGAAGCCGACGCCAACTTGTTTGAGATGGGTGATGCTGCACTCGAGAAATTGGGCATTAACCAATTGCCTCAGTCGCTCAACGATGCTCTCAATGTGATGGAATCTTCTGAGTTGGTGCAAGAAGCACTCGGCGAACACATCTTTGCCTGGTTCCTCCGTAACAAGCGTCATGAATGGCGTGAATACAAAACTCAAGTCACCCCGTTCGAACTCAATCGTTACCTGAAGTCGTTGTAACTCTTCCGATGGCTACTTCCGACATGATTGTTGTGTTCCCCGCGAACCCCACTCCTGATTTAGCGCGCACCCTCGATTTAGGTGGGTATCGATGGAAGGCAGTGTCGGGCGCCGACGAAGCAGGAAAGTGCGAGCCACAGGCCGGCTGGATGGGTGCAATCGTCGCATGTGACGAAGACCCCGAATCTGCATGGGCGTTTGTTCGCGCATTGCGCAAGCGCGACAACGCAGTCGACTCTGTCATTGTTCTTGTCTCAGGAACGCAACTCGGAGATCTTGAATTACGCGACGACCTGTTTAACGACTTCTGTTTGTCTCCTTTCCATCCGCGCGAATTAGAAGCACGGTTACGCCATCTGTTCTCAAGCACCGAGAGCGGATTACGCCCCGAACTGGTGGAGCACTCCGGACTCATTCTTAACCTTGAGACCTACCAAGCCACGTTCAATGGCAATGCACTTGATCTCACATTCATGGAATATGAACTGCTGAAGTTCCTGGCTCAAAACCCAGGCAAGGTTTTCACACGTGAAATGTTGTTGTCACGCGTGTGGGGATACGAGTACTACGGAGGTGCCCGTACTGTCGACGTTCACGTACGTCGTCTTCGTGCCAAACTTGGTGAAGAGCACGCGAACCTTATTCAAACAGTGCGCAGTGTTGGCTATCGCTTTGGCCAATCCCGCTGGGGTTCTTAAAGCCACTTGTTCTTTCGAAAC
This sequence comes from Actinomycetota bacterium, assembly GCA_009704065.1. Taxonomy (GTDB): domain Bacteria; phylum Actinomycetota; class Acidimicrobiia; order Acidimicrobiales; family Ilumatobacteraceae; genus UBA2093. The sequence goes on along the minus strand of WLEX01000062.1, from coordinate 4,998 downwards.
ACGCGAAATAGCCCGCCTGAGATCACAGCTAAGAAACCAAGCACCACGAAGTATCCGTACTTCCATTGCAGCTCGGGAAGATTTTCAAAGTTCATTCCGTATATTCCGGCCACCATGGTGGGCACTGCGCCGATGCCGACCCATGCGGAGATTTTTCTCATGTCAACATTTTGTTGCACCTGAATCAGCGCCAAGTTTGCATGCAACGCAGCATCCATGAGGTCGTTCATTGTGTTGAGGTCATCGATGACTTTCATCAAATGATCTCGAACGTCAGCAAACATTGCTCTGTATTCAGGCGACACGAATGCGACATCCTTAGTTGCGAGAAAATCTAAAGGATCAAGTAGCGGAAAAACCGCACGACGAAATTCTAAAAGTTCCCGTTTTACTAAATACATGCGAGCAGAAGGCGCAGGAATCTCGTCGTCAAACACAATGTCCTCAAGTTCCTCCACATCTTCCTCGAGCTTCAAGGCAACATCAATGTATTGGTCAACCAATCGGTCGAGTACTTCGTGCAACACAGCTGTTGGGCCATCATCTAATCGCTCGGGCTGCTTCTCAAGATCAGATCGAATAGAACGCATAGGAATTGCATCACCATGGCGGACTATGACAATGAAATCTGATCCAACAAAAACACCAATATCTCCCATGTCGACGCGAGAGGTTTCTAGGTTGTACATGGCCGTTTTCAATATCAGAAAACTGTGGTTCTGATATTGATCAAGTTTTGGTCGCTGACGACCGAGCACGGCATCTTCTACCGCAAGCGAATGTAGTGAAAATACTTTCTGGTATTCCTGAATCTCGGCGATAGTCGGGTCAAGCAATCCCACCCATGAGAACCCTTGCCCGGCGTGAGGAGAATACGTAGGGATTCTCTTTCCATCGACATATGTGGCTGCATCTACTAGCACAACAAAACCTTACCTATCAAAGACAATCTGAAATCGCTACCGCCATTACGCCGCGTGAACAAATGCTGTCACAGAGTCAGCAATCATTTGTACAGCAATTGCTGCCAGCAACATTCCGGCAACACGGGCTAGTAGCACCACCCCGGCTGGGCGAAAGATTTTCTTCACCAGGCCACTAAAGCGCAGCGTGATGAGTGACACTGAAAGCGCACATGCAATAGCTAGCAAGACACTGAACCATTGAGCTGCACCGTCGGCTTTGTCAAAAAACACAATGGTGGCAACGATGGCACCAGGGCCTGCAAGTAAGGGGGTACCAAGAGGAACCATGGCGATCGATGTGCGCTGTTCCGGTGAAGCCACTTCGAAGTTGTCTTCGGTGCTTCCCTTTCCATAGAGCAATTGCAGTGCGACCAGAAGAAGGAGAAGGCCGCCAGCTCCTTGCAATGCCGGAACCGACACATGTAAATAATCGAGCACTGTTCGCCCGCCAATAGCAAACATGGAAATCACAAAGAAGGCTGTTCCGACCGCGAGAAATGCGGCGCGATGCCGTTCTTTCTCTGACAGGCGCTGAGTCACTGCCAAGAAGATAGGAACGTTTCCCGGAGGATCAAGTATGACCAACATGGTCACAAGAACCTCACCAAATAAACGCATGTCTAGAGATTAGAGGGTTAACGCAATGCGTCGATGAACATGATGGCCGCAAACACAAAGAAGGCAATGGAGGAAGCGATACGAACTGTTTTTGCCTGCAAACGATCACCTAGTGCTTTGCCCACTGCAATTGCTAAACCATCTGCGACCACCATGCCCAGGGTAGATCCAGCCCACGTGCCCACAAGACCTTCAGTGGTAGCAAGTGTGACCGTAGCGAGCATTGTTTTATCTCCCAGTTCAGCCAAGAAAAAAACGGTTCCTACTGCGATGATGATGTTCTTCGAAGAGACTTTCGTGCTCTTTTTGTCTTCCTCGGTGAGCTCATCACCGCGAAGAGTCCAAAGTCCAAAACCCACAAATGCAATAGCCCCCACAATGTTGATCAACTTGGTGGGCAATGCAGTTCCGATAATGCCACCTAATGCCACTGAAAAAAGATGAACTATTCCGGTAGCAAGTGTGATGGCAATCAGAACAGGAACTGTTTTGTAACGCGTGGCAAACGCAAGTGCCATTAACTGGCTCTTATCGCCTAACTCAGCGACAAAAATAACTCCGAAAGAAAGAAGGAAGGCGTGCAACATTAGATACCTAGTTTCTGCATTTTGGTAGCGATCTTCGTGTGAATGGCCATCATCTCATTCACTTTGGTGCTCACTAACTCTTTGTTGCGCACCACTGCCTTGCCGTGCACAATGGTGTCACGTGCAGATGTTGGCCCGCAACGCAACCATGCTTCGATGGGATCTGCAATGGCGCCAGCAAATTGAATTCCTGTGAGATCCCAGATTGCAATGTCGCCCACCATGCCTACTTGCAATTGTCCAATTTCACCAAGGCGACCAAGACATCCGGCACCGCCAATAGTTGCTACTTCGAGAGCCATACGTGCATCGGCCGCATCGGCTCCACTCTTCAACTTTGCAAGCAGCATTGCTTGACGTGCTTCGAGCCACAGACTTGCTGAGTCTGCACTAGAGGAACCGTCGACTCCCAGACCAACGTGCACTCCGGCTTTACGTAATTCAACAACGGGTGAAATACCCGATGCCAAAATGAGGTTGCTGCTGGGGCAATGTGCTGCACCAATACCGGCAGCACCAAGAGCTTGAATTTCATCGTGATTTGGCATCACGCAATGCGCGACCCATGTGCGATTACTGAGCCAGCCCACTTCTTTCAAATATTCAAAAGGCCTGCAACCGAAGGTGGCAATTGAAAAATCATCATCTTCTGCATTTTCTGCAAAGTGTGTGTGCAAACGTACATCAAGTGATTCAGCAAGTTCAGCCGAACGAATCATGAGATCTTTCGTGACGCTGAAAGGCGAACATGGTGCAAGCGCAATGCGTGTCATTGCACCGAATGACCGATCGTGGTGTTTTTCTACTGCTTCTTTGGAATACGCAAGAATCTCATCGTCTTCTTGCACTACATCGTCGGGTGGTAGCCCACCATCTTTTTGCGACAAGGACATTGAGCCACGTGTGGGATGAAAACGAATTCCTAAATCTTTTGCCGCAGCAATTTCAGCAGACAGAAGATCTCCGCCATTACGTGGGTGCAAATACAGATGATCGGTGCTCGTTGTGCAACCAGAGAGTGCCAGTTCAGCTAAGCCAATCCATGCAGATACATGCGCGCCTTCTTCGTCGAGTGCTCGCCATAAGGGGTACAGAGTCTGCAACCAACCAAACAAGGGAGACGACGTCATCGGCGGATACGCACGAGTGAGGTTTTGATACAAGTGGTGGTGAGTGTTGATCAGACCCGGTGTTACGAAACACCCCGATGCATCGATGCGCTCTGTTGCATCAGGCATGGGGTCTGTTGATGCACCGACACCAGAGATCAATCCGTTAGTTACCGCAACCCATCCACCAGGAAGTTCGCGACGTGCAGCATCGACTGTTGCAACAAGGCGTGCGTTAAAAACAAGAAGGTCTGCGGTCATGTGTTCGACCTAGGAAAACGAACTACTAGTAGTTCGAGTCGATGAGTTCGCTGCCCTCGTTGCGAATCTCTGCATCGCGGTACAAGAAGTGACCAATGATGCCGGCAAGTGCCGCAGTAGACAAACCCACAACAATGGGGAACGAAAGAAGTACAACTACAAGAATGATTGGACCAGGCATGATTACTTACCTTTCGATTCTGGCTTAAACGCCCAGGCTTCGATTTCTACAGCCCCACCGAATGGGAGCGAGGCAACACCAATTGTGCTGCGTGCTGGACGTGCTGTTCCGAAGCCTTTGGCGTACGCCTCGTTGAAGGTAGGGAAGGTATCCATATCGGTGAGGAAACATAGTGTCTTGGCAATGTCGTCGATGGTGGCACCCATGGAAGCAAGTTGTGCTTTGAGGTTCACGATTGCTTGGTTCGTTTGAGCGAGAACTCCGCCTTCAACAATGGCTCCGTCTTTCATACCGAGCTGGCCGGACACAATGATCCAGTCGCCGGCGCGAACAACAGGGGTATAAGGAGGCTGAGGTGCTGCTGACATGGAAACAAGCCTACGCCACCGAAGCGCGGGCGTACGATTGAGCCTGATGAACCAGTTACCCGAGTACAGCCGGCGCCGATTTTTAGCCCTGTCGGGTGCTGCAGGGGTGAGTGCCCTGATCGCTGCGTGCGGTGGCAAGTCGGCCGGTATTTCTGGCCTCAATGGTGACCTACAGGTGGTGAAGCGCTTCCCCGACAATGGTCTGGTTCCTGGAACTGTGCGCCTGCCCATTTCCCTTGCCGACAAGTCGGGAATTTTTGGCACAGGCGGAAAAGTGAAGCTGCCCCAAACACTGACTGGGAAGGTCATTGATTCTGCAACAGGAGAGGTGCTCGTTCAATCGATCACCGCTCAGCAACACAGCAAAGAGATGTCAACGCCGTATTGGCCATTTATTTTCGACATCGAAAAAACTGGTGTGATGACTTTGATGCTCGATATTGCACCCAACACCGAAGTGTCGTTTCTTATCGAGGAACGCAAAGATGTGTTTATGCCGTTAGTGGGCGATGCGCTTCCCCCCTTCAACACACCCACTATCGACAACGCTCGCGGAGTGAATCCCATTTGCACACGTCCCGAAGGAACATGTCCGTTTCACAGTGTGACATTGACCGAGGCACTACAGAGCGGAAAACCCGTGGTGTATTTCATCGGAACACCGGCATTCTGTAAAACCGGCACGTGCGCACCTGGTTTAACTGCGTTAATAGACATCGCAAAAAGTGTGGGCGACACAGCAGTTTTTGTGCATGCCGACGTGTACAAAGATAAAACGGCTACCGAAGCAGCACCTGCTGTACAGGCATACAAACTGACGTACGAACCGATCTTGTACATCACCGATGCAAAGGGAAAGTTAATCAACCGACTTGATGCCGTGTTTGATGTAGATGAAATGCGCAGCGC
>WLEX01000061.1 GCA_009704065.1 Actinomycetota bacterium | reverse complement strand
AATGTTTCCTTCGTCATCAACCTGTCGGAAGTTTCCAAGAAGACCATCACGGTAATCGTTTATCTGCGCACAGGGGTTTCGCAGCCCAGTTATGCGAAGGCTCGTGCTGCCGATTGTGAGAATGGTTGATGTCGGTAATGCATGAAGATCGATACCAATAGTGGTGACGTTTTCGCCCATCTCGCCATCGGGGATGTGAAAAGAATCGAGTGATTCACCCATCATGAGGTGCACTTGGCGCAGGTTCGGTTGGGTGGGGTCAGCTGCCACACGCGAACGGTGCTTCACATATTCACCACAGTGAGCATCGCCTTCAACTCCCTGGCCCGCAATGAGGGTTAAAGAGGAAACGGTGCTCTTCGAGAATTCGTGCACGGGAGAAATGTGAACTGAACGTACGGTGGCCATGTCACGTGGTGTAGTCGGCGTTGATACGAACGTATCCATCGGTGAGATCACAGCCCCACACGGTGGCTGAAGAAGTTCCGGTAGCAAGTGACACGTGAATGGTGACATCGGCACCACGCATGTATTGGCTTAACTTTTCGAGTCCGGCTTCAGTTACTTGGGTGGGGTACACCTCTTGAGTTCCGAATCGGATTACGACTTTTTCCTGATCAATATCGGTGTACTGACTGCACTTACCTACAGCCATGGCAACACGGCCCCAGTTCGGGTCTGCACCATGTACGGCAGTTTTTACCAAAGGAGAATTCACAATTGATTTCGCGACGGTCTTTGCTTGTTCTGCATTACGGGCCGCATCGACAACAACTTCAATCAATGTTTCAGCGCCTTCGCCATCACGAGCAATGGCTTTTGTGAGATCGAGAAGAACGGAATGAAGAGCCTGTGTAAATGCATCGGAATCAACAGGTCCAGCTTTTCCACTTGCCAAAATGATGGCGGTGTCGCTGGTGCTCGTGTCGGTGTCTACCGATACACAGTTGAGTGTTTGGTTGATGACACCGCGGAAAATGGTGTTGAGATCTTTTGGTGCGATATCTGCATCGGTAAAGATCATGGCAATAAGGGTGGCCATATTTGGTTCGATCATGCCAACACCTTTTGCAACTCCCACGATGCGAGCCTCTGAGCCAGGAACTGTGGCAGAAGAAATCTTGTGCACGGTGTCGGTGGTCATGATTCCACGGGCAACATCGTCGGCATCGTTGTCGGGTAACGGGAAGGGGAGACCGGAAATTCCTGCACGAATGTTGTCGATGGGGTACTGACGACCAATGACGCCGGTTGATGCGATGAGAACGTCGCTTGTATCAATGCCAAGTTTTGCTGCAACAGATGCGGCTACTTCCTCGGCATGTGCGATTCCCTCTGGTCCAGTCGCCACATTTGCGTTCTTTGAAATCACAACTACTGCTCGAGCAGACAAATTCTCTACATGACGGCGGGAAATCACCACGCTCGGTCCGGCAAAGCGACTTTGAGTAAATACTCCCGATGCTGCGCATGGCCCATCGGCCATCACCACAGTGAAGTCTTTAGTGGAATCCTTCACCCCTACGTTTGTCACGAACGAGGAAAAGCCAAGGGGGAGATTGGTAGTCACGACAATTGTGTTTAGCACCTCGGAGGGGTCGTTCGGGGTTTAGATTTAATTCGTGCGCACAATCGTCGTGAATGGAACCGTTATCAATGCTGATGGACGGGTGGAAGCCGATGTGGCCATCGAAGGGGAACGCTTCGTTGCTGTTGTTCCACGCTCGGCGGGCGGCATTACTCCTGGCCCTGACGACGCGGTGGTCGATGCGACAGGCTGCTTCGTTATTCCTGGCGGGGTAGATGCCCACGTACACATGCAGCTCGATACGGGCACCATGGTGTCGTCTGACTCTTTCGAATCGGGCACAATCGCTGCGGCTCACGGTGGCACCACCACCATTATCGACTTTGCTGAACAACGCCAAGGTGGGCAAGTGCTTGCATCGTTTGAGAAACGATTTGCAGAAGCAGAATCACAATGTGTGATCGACTGGGGTTTGCATCAAGTTCTCGGTGGAGTCGATGCACAATCTCTCATCGACACGCGTTCGTTGGTTGAACGGGAAGGTATTGCATCGATCAAGTTGTTCATGGCGTATCCAGGACGTTTGTATTCCGATGACGGCCAAATCTTGCGAGCGTTACAAATGTGTGCTGACACGGGCATGATGGCAATGGTGCACGCCGAGAATGGTCTGGCAATTGATGTACTCATCGAACAGGCAATCGCTGCGGGCAATACTGGCCCCGAGTTTCACTCGCTCACTCGCCCCCCTGAATTAGAAGCAGAAGCAGTACATCGCGCTTCGGTACTTGCACGGGTTGCCGGGAATGCTCCGTTGTACATCGTGCATCTTTCTAGTTCGCATGCGTTACGCGAAGTAGTAGAAGCCCGTTCACGTGGCACCAACGTGTTTGCCGAAACGTGCCCTCAGTATTTGCATTTGTCGTTAGAAGAACATTTAGGACAGGGATGGCCAAATGGAGCAGGATTCATTTGCTCGACGCCATTGCGTTCGCGTCACGATCATCACCAAGCCGATTTATGGGAAGGCTTACGAGTTGATCAACTCGCAGTTGTGAGTACCGACCATTGCCCATTTTGTTTACGCGAACAAAAGCTGGCAAATGGCGAAGCGTTCAATGTGGTTCCCAACGGAATTGGTGGCGTAGAACACCGCATGGATCTTGTGTATCAAGGTGTTGTGGCTGGCCATATCGGACTCGAACGTTGGGTCGAAGTGTGTGCCACTGCTCCCGCGCGTTTGTTTGGGCTACCCACTAAAGGCGCTATCGCAGTTGGTCTTGATGCCGATGTGGTGGTGTACGACCCGCAGGCCACTTCAGTTCTTAGCGCGAAAACACACCATATGAATCTCGATTACTCAGCGTACGAAGGTGTGCAGATTCAAGGTGGGGTTCGCACTGTTTTGTCACGTGGCGAAGTGATTGTCGATAAAGGTCAGTTCAACGGCCGCACAGGTCGCGGTAAGTACTTGCGACGTGAAGTGTCGCAACATATTCGCTAGGCGAATCGCTTCACCAAATTTTCTAAAGTCTTTTGAATTGACTTTCCGTTGTTCTTCGGAGCATTAATGATTTGCAGAAGCAATGGTGAACGTGCTTTGTTCCAATCGAACTGCTCGGTCACTTTCGTGCCACCTTCAACTGGTTCCAATATGTAACGCCAAATGTGGCCACCCATATGACGCCATGCAATGGTTTTACCTTCTTCGAATTCGACCACTGTGTTTTCAATTTTGTATGGCACAGCAATGCGCATCTTCATTCCGAAACGTGCATTAAGAGTTAGGCGCTCCGGTGCATTGATTTGTGCTGCTTGCACAGAACCAGATCCGTCAATCTCGCTATGGCGACGAGGATCCGCCAGCAAATTGAAAATTTCCTCCGCAGGGGCAGAAACGATGGTGGAGAAGGAAACGATTCGGGACGGGTTAGATGTCATGACTGCAGTCTGACCCATTCAGACACCGCTTCGGCGCATCGTCGACCCGAGAACATGGCACCTTGAGTAGATGCGGTATCGCGATGATCGCCACAGACGAAGAGTCCATCGCCAAGGTCTATGCGTTGACGAGGATGAAATGGTGGGTCTTGACCTGGTTGACCATGAGGAATTCGGTACGTGCGTAGGTGGCGCCACGAATCGACCCCTGCGCCCCACCAACTACGAAGTTGGCGACGAGCTGCTGCTTCAAGGTCACCTTCGGCAAGCCCAGGCATTGCGGCGGCGATCAGATGCTGGCCATGCGGTGCATAGTACGGACTCACATTTGACATGACTGCCACGTTCAGTACCGGACCTTTGCCTTCGCCGTCGAGGACAATGTATGCACCATCGATTGGTGATGTGGGTGCTGCGAAATACACACAACCAGCAGCACGTGATTCAACTGTTGGTAAACCGAGAAGTTGTGATGCGACAGGGCCTTCGGTTGCTACCACGATTGCTTTGGCAGAAATATGGTGACCATTGGCGAGCGTGACCGAATGAGGTGTTGTTGTGGCAACGGCTGTATTGAGATGAAGTTGTGTTGTGTTTAGTGATGCACGTAGCTGCTGAGTTATTTGTCCCATACCTCGAGCAGGAACAACTGAATCGCCTGTTGCCAACGTGCGAAAAACAACATCGAACATGCGCCGGGACGAGCGCAACGTGGGGTCGAGTTGGATTCCGCCCACCAATGGTCGAAAGAATCGATCGATCATCTTGGAAGAAAAACCCGCAGCACGTAATGCAGTGAGAGTGTCAATGTCTTGGCCACGCAACAATGCACGAGGGTCTGCTGCTTTGAGACGCGCGCGCAACAATGCGATACGAGCTTTGTCAGCCCATGTGCCAATGGGAGCAAAGGTGGTGGATGCAAGAGTTTTGGGGCGACGAAATGGATCACCAACAACGGTGCCCTTTCCTTCTCGCCACACCAATGCGCCAGGTTCGAAAGCCCTGAAATCTAGAGCGGGAATATCGAGGTGATGATGAATCTCGGGATACGCAGTGAGCAGAACTTGAAAACCGCGATCGAGAATAAAACCGTCTACTTCATCGCTACGTACTCGACCACCAACATCGTCTGATGCTTCAAGCAAGAGCGGCGCAATTCCATGTTGTTCGAGAACACGTGCAGCAGTGAGTCCGGCTAGTCCTGCACCAACAATGACAACGTCGGCGGTAGTAGGAAGTTGTTGAGCGCTCACTTACCTAGCAAAGCACGCAATGCGCCATCGAGTGTGGGATGGCTAAAGGTGAATCCGTCGGCAAGTAATACTGACGGGTTCACGCGCTGTCCTGTAAACAACAATGCGTTTGCGAGTTCTCCACCGAGAAGAAGTTTTGGTCCGAATGATGGAATGGGAATGAGCGCTGGACGAGACAAGACCGAAGCCAATGTCTGTGTGAAGTCGGCGTTAGTGACTGGCGTAGGAGCGGTGAGGTTCACAGGGCCCGACACATTTGACGTAAGCAAATGAATGATTGCATTGACTTCATCGGTAATGGAGATCCAGCTCTGCCATTGCTTGCCATTTCCGAATTTGCCACCGAGACCCAATTTGAAAAGGGGCAATTGCTTTTTCAGTGCGCCACCTTTTGGCGACAACACAATTCCGGTGCGCAACAAAACGGTACGAATTCCGGCTGCTGAAGCTGATGCAGATGCGGCTTCCCAGTCGCGACACACATCTGCAAGGAACCCTGTGCCGATTGTGGATTTCTCATTGAGTTCTGAATCGTCACGTTCTCCGTAGATACCAATGGCAGATCCAGAGAGAAAGACCTGAGGCTTCACAGGAAGTGCAGCCATGGTGTCTGCCAACAATTTTGTTCCCAATGTGCGGCTTTCAAGAATTTCCATCTTGTAACTGTCGGTCCATCGCTTGTCGCCAATGCCGGCACCAGCCAGGTGTACGACTGCATCGACACCGTCGAATGCAGAAGGAGACATGACGCCAGTTGCGGGGTTCCATTGCACTTCATCGTTACGGCGTGGTTCACGACGTACGGCAGCAACCGTGGTGTGGCCAGATGCTTTTAACTGTGCGGTGAGTGCTTGGCCGATAAGGCCAGAGGCTCCGGTGATAAGAATCTTCATATGGCTTAAGTCAACCGCCGTTGGTGCCAGATTGTTCCGAAGATAACTAACCTGTAGATGACATGAGTACGCGAAAACTGATCCTCACCGCCGTTATCTGTGGCATTGCGATCCTCGTTGCCGGCAGTCTCAAGTTGTTCTTAGTGGCTAACGACGACACCCAGATTCAGGTCTTGGCTCTTCATACCCCAAGCACCTTGGGGGACATGACTGTGTCGGTTGAGGCAGTGAATCAAGACGCTGAGGGCACGATTGTCTCGGTCACCATGGTCGGAGTCGACGGAGCAGATGCACGAGAGGGCTGGCGCCTTCTGGCAGGTGGCAAGGTGCTTGCTCCCACGTCAATGCCTGATTGGGCCGGGGGTGTGGCATGCGACACCACGGTTTCCGATGTGGCAAAACGGTGTGATGTGGCTTTTCCCACTAGTTCAGGCTCGGTGACGGTGGCGTATTTACGGGCAGGTACGCAATCTCAGTGGGCTCCGTAAGGCAAACGGCTACCGTTGTAGACGGATTACAGCGTCGTAATCCGATGATTGGAGATAACCCCCATGGCTGATCAGTTTGATCTTGTTGTCATCGGTGGCGGGCCTGGCGGATATGCGTCGGCCTTCTACGGTGCAAGCGCCGGACTCAATGTCGCGCTTGTTGAAAAAGACACCATCGGTGGAACATGTTTGAACCGCGGTTGTATCCCTGCAAAAGCATTTTTGGAAACTGCAGCTGCGCGTCGCCATGTGGAACATGCAGCTGAATTCGGAATTGATGCAATTCTTGGCTCGACCGATTTTGCTGTGGCGCAAGCGCGCAAACAAAAGATTGTTGACGGATTAGTCAAAGGTCTCACCGGGTTAGTGAAGGCAAAGAAAGTCACGTACCTTCTCGGAGTGGGGGCTGTTAACGCAGACAACTCAGTCACAGTAACTGCAGCAGACGGAACGACTTCACAATTGAGTGGCCGCAATGTCGTACTTGCTGCCGGAAGCGTGCCTCGCGTTATTCCGGGTTTTGAACCAAGTGGCCCAGTCATGACTTCAGACGAAGTGCTCATGCTCGACCGCATACCTGCCCGCATTGCTGTTATTGGTGGCGGAGCCATTGGTTGTGAATTCGCTTCAACGTTTGCCGATCTTGGAGCAGAAGTCACCATTCTTGAAGGACTTCCAAAGATTCTTCCTGGCCTTGATGCAGACCTTGCCAATGTAGTTGTGCGTTCTTTCGGAAAGAAGAAGATCGCAATCAAAACAGGTGTCGCTGTAACTGGCCACAAGCCAACAGGCAGTGGTTCCACAGTTGTGTCCTTTGGTGATGGAGAAACTCTTGAAGTCGATGCTGTAATCGTGTCGGTCGGACGTCGTCCGTTTACCGATCAATTGGGTCTTGGCAATACAAAAGTTGCAGTGAGTGATCGTGGTTTTGTCGAAGTCGATGAGTACTGCCGTACGTCTGTTGCCAATGTGTATGCAATTGGTGACCTCATCAACACTCCTCAACTT
>WLEX01000060.1 GCA_009704065.1 Actinomycetota bacterium | reverse complement strand
CGAATCATGGAGGCTTTGCGTCACACAGTCATAAATAATGCTGGTAATTCGGTGGTAGTTGTTTGCCATGCTGGTGTAATAGATGCAGTGCTGCGAAATACCTTGCACATGCATCAAACTGGCAAGTTTGAACTCCGCACCACGAATACCTCGTTGACTGAGTTGCTGCATGTGCAGGGAAGCAAATGGCGTTTATTGCGTTATAACGACGCGGCACACCTTGCGGGTTTTGACATCTCTTAGCCCAACATTTATTCGGAGAAAATTATGACGAAGCGTCTGCCCATTGTTGTTGTCGGTAGCGGAACAGCTGGAAGTCTTGTAGTGAGCCAACTGGCTGCTAATACTTCTCGCGAAATAATTCTTATCGAGGTGGGGCAAGTAAGCCCTTACGACGATCAATCACGCTTCATGAATACGCTTGAACAAGCGGATTTCAGTTCTTGCGTGTCTACAACTTTGACTGATGGTGGAGACCCGATGTCGTATCGCCAAGGCCAAGCATTGGGTGGCGGTAGCGCAGTAAATGGAATGTTGCTCACCGGGGATGCGCCGGTGGCCGTTGAGGGTCTTACGCGCATGGCAGAACTATCTGATTGTGGACAAATGTCGAAGGCATTGTTAGACAACGATGGTCGGCTCAGTCGCCTCTGGTGGAATGCCGGACGATGGAATCCTGGTCGGGCAGTGCAGCATCTTGTGGAAGAGGGTCGGATCACCGTTGTTCACGACCATGTGACATATATCGATCATTCTAAAAAGCGGGCTACCGCGGTACATACCGCAAGTCGGGCTTTCGAGTGCGAGTCAGTAGTGCTGACCGCAGGGGCATTGTCTACACCAGAGATTCTCTTACGTTCTGGGCTAACACGTTTGGTGCCAGCCATTGGTGAAGGTTTGCAAAATCATCCGACCATTTCATTTACGGTGAAACTTGCACAAAAAGCAACGGTGCAATTCGACACGTGCGTGGTGAAAGACATAGCGATGTCTGGTGATTCGGTAGGTCTTATTACAACTTTTGAACGAGTGGGTATGAACGATGAAGAGAACGCGTTGCTTTCTGTTTCGCTCATGAACCCATCATCTCGCGGAGCCGTATGGATTTCTGATTCTGGCGTGCAATGTGATTTCAACATGCTCGCCACTAAAAGAGATCGAGTTGCAATGCGTGAAGCTGTGAATCAGTTGATCGATGTGGCTATTTCAAAGCCGATTCAGTCCCTTGCTACTTCAGTGTTCATCGATGACGAAGGCACTCCGTTGTCGCATTTATCGAATATGACCAATGATGAATTGGATGCCTGGATTGACGGAAATCTGACCTTGGTCTCGCATGCGACATCATCTTGCTCTCAATCGGTTGACAGTAACGGAAAGGTGATCGGTGTCGAGAATATCTACATAGCTGATGCCTCTGTTCTGAGCAGTGTTCCCACTGTCACGCCTGCCTCTGAGGTGGTTGTAGAGTCGCTTCGTATCGCTCATATTTTGGTACAGGAGTTTGCATGAGTTACACCCTTGGTCTTCACGAATTGGCAGATGGATGCCATGCGTATCTTCAGCCCGACGGCGGATGGGGTTGGTCTAATGCGGGTCTCATTGTGGGCGAGGGATCATCTTTGTTGGTAGACACACTTTTTGATCTGAAAATCACACAGCAGATGCTCGATTCGATGACTGGGGTAACAGCGGCTGCACCCATTTCTACTGTGGTGAATACGCATGCAAATGGTGACCACTGTTATGGCAATCAGCTTGTGTCGCACGCTGAAATCATCGCGTCAGCTGCAACAGCTCATGAAATGACAGAAGTCCCACCAGCAATGTTGGCTGCGCTCAATAGCGCACCTGGTGAAGTTGGCGATTTATTTAGGTATTTCTTTGGTGATTTTGATTTCAATGGAATTGAGCCGGTTCTTCCCACCACTACCTTCACCGGGCAATATGATTTCAGTGTTGGTGGTCGAGAGGTTCGTTTGGTAGAAGTTGGGCCTGCACACACCCAAGGAGACACTTTGGTGTTCGTTCCCGATGCAAAGACGGTGTACACGGGAGACATTCTCTTCATAGGTGGCACACCAGTCGTATGGGTCGGACCTCTTGATAATTGGATTGCCGCGTGCGAGATGATCTGTGCAGCCGATGTCGAGCACATTGTTCCCGGGCATGGTCCTCTTACTGATAAAAATGGCGTGAGAGATATCCGCGATTATTTGGTGTACGTCAATTCTGAAGCAACAGAGCGTTACCAAGGTGGAATGGACGCTTGGGATGCTGCCCGTGATATCTCACTTAACGGTTTTGCAGACTGGGGTGAGTTTGGAAGGCTCGCAGTCAATGTCGACACTGTGTATCGCTCGCTCGATGGAACACACAAGAGCCCTGACGTTGTGGAACAGTTCAGACGGATGTTTGCTCTGGAGCAACCACACCCGTAGGTTTTTCCGACAATTTGCGGCGAATAACGATCACCCAAGCGGTGAGGGCCACAAGCGAAAAGAAAAACCACTGCATGGCGTAAGAAAAATGTGTGCCTTCGTCAAGTTCGGGCAGAGCGACTATTGCCGGCCATTGTTGGCCAGTTGCAGGGTTCTCTGTAATGCGTTGTAAGAACATTGATGCAATGTTTCCAGTAACTACCTGAGAGATTCGTGGAATGTCGAAACGTTGAAACTCGGTAGCGTTTTTGTCTGAAGAGTCGACGGCGCCAAGGGCGCTTCTGTTCTGTGATTGGCGCAGATAACCCATCACCTGAACCGTTCCCGATGGAGCAATGGGGGGTTTCATTGAGAGAGGAACGAAGCCTCTGTTCACAAGAATGACTTCATCGGCAGTAGTGCGTAAAGGCACAAGGCTGTCGTATCCAGCTGAACCATCTTGTGATCTGTTGATGATGGTGACTGATTCAGAGGGAACATAGATTCCTTCCACAATTACCTTTCGCCATTCAAGTGATGTAACTTCCGCGTCCTTTGTCAAAATCTTCGAGACGGGGACAGGCTCAAAAGTTGATCGTGCGGTCACTTGCGAGTTGAATGCGCGTTTGGCATCGAGACGATGTAATTGCCAGAAACCCAGATTTATCATGAGAACTATTAAGGCGAGTACCCCAATGTGAATACACAGCCATTTTGGTGAGAAAAGTCGTCTCCACATGCAGCACGAACACTATCGCTCGGCGTGTGAGGTACTACCGTAAGTGGCGTGGGGCACATGGAATATAACGAAAACACTATTGATAACAGCTTTTGGGAAAAGGTGTTTCATATTCCTGTTCAGGCCGGCCCAGCCAAACGAATCGGTGAGGGTCAAGTGGGAATGAACCTGCGATTTGCGCTCGAATCCGATGCAGAGCATGTTCCCAATTCAGTGGTGGTGAAGTTGGCATCTCCAGATCCCACTAGTCGTGCCACTGGCATCGCATTGCGTAATTACGAACGAGAAGTGAAATTTTACAACGAGATCGCTGAGAGCCTCGATGTGCGTATGCCGGATTGTTACTTTGCCGACTGGCACGAAGATGGTGGCGACATCGCAATTGTTCTCGAAGATATGTCTCCCTGTGAACAAGGAGATCAAATCAGAGGTTGTGGCGTAGAGGAGGCACGCCTCGCGGTAGGCGAATTGAGTCGTTTGCATGGTCCGCGTTGGAACGATCCAACTTTGTGGGATATCGATTGGATTCAACGACGCGGTGCGGAAGATGCTGAACGAATGCACGGTATGTATGCAATGTTTAAGACTGGTTTTCTCGACACCTATACAGATGCAATTCTTCGCGAAACAGGTGAAGAAGGTCTGTCGCTCGTTAATGCGCTCGAATCCCTTATGCCGAAATATGTAATGGGAAGAGATGAGCCGTACACGGTGACTCACGGCGATTACCGGCTCGACAACTTGCTCTTTGCCACGCCACAAGGTGGAGTCGCTTGCGCAGTCGTTGACTGGCAAACCCCAGGCCATGGCAATGGTGTGGGTGACCTCTCCTACTTCATTGGAGCTGGCTTATTGCCTAGTGATCGTCAGAAGTACGAATGGGAATTAGTTGACCTGTATATCGAAGGTTTGGAATCGTACGGCCATGCCATTGATCATGCGTGGGTGAAGAATCACTACAAACGTGAATCGTTTGCTGGACTTGTCATGGCTGTTATTGCGTCTCAAATAGTGGGTCGTACTGATCGTGGAGACAAAATGTTCGAGGTGATGGCCACCCGGCATATTCAGCAGGCTATTGAGAACGACGCATTGTCATTGTTATAGCGTTCGCTCTTCCACTAACTGTTTGAGTAATTGATCAAGGGCTTGAGTGGTGCCCATCATCAAATCCTGTTTGCGTTGATCGGAAAAGGGAAGTGCTGCAACTGCCTGTTCCCATGAATCGAAAGCAACATTGAATATCAGTCCCACGGCAATGGTCAGGTTGGCAATGGAGTGGGCATCGTAGGTTGCGAGAAGCTCTTCAATTTCAAACTTTTTGAGCCTTCTCATGTGAAAAGGATAGGCCGAGGAGTCTGGCTCACCGGAGGCCACTGTCTTCTTGCTACGGTTCCTGTGGGCAGCGAGGGGCATGCTCATAGGGGGAATTGATATGACTACGTGGAATTTTGGCGTGATGTGGAAGGGGATAGCTGCGGCTGATCCTTCTCGTCCTGCACAGATTTTTGGCGACACTGTATTTTCGTGGGGTGATTTTCATCAACGTTCGAATGCGTTGGCGGTTGATATGCAAAAGGCGGGGCTACAGACGCAATCGAAGGTTGCGCAGTATCTGTATAACGCTCCTGAATATCTAGAAACAATGTTTGCGGCGTTTCTCGGTGGATATGTGCCAGTGAACACTAACTATCGATATGGGCCAGACGAGATCACGTATCTTTTCGATAACTCTGATGCAGAGGCTGTGGTGTTTCACGCCGTATTCATGGATCTCTGTAATCAAGTTCGCGTGAACCTTCCGAAGGTAAAGCGCTGGTACATGGTTGCCGATGAATCAGGTAATGCCGTTCCCGATTGGGCTGTCGATTACAACGCGGTTGTGTCCCGCACTTCACCGGACATTGTTGCGGACACAGCAGTCAGCGATGATGACTTGTTATTCCTCTACACAGGTGGAACGACCGGTATGCCAAAAGGTGTGATGTGGCGTCAAGAAGATCTCATCCAGGTATTGGGACGAGGCGGCAATGCAATCTCTGGCGTTGCGCCCGCCGATTCAATGGAAGAGGTAGTGAGTCGTATTCATCCTGGAGATGTAGGTATTCATACTCTTGTTGCGTGTCCACTCATGCATGGCACGGGTCAGTTCTCTGCATTTATTTCACTCTCCATGGGTGGGTGCATTGTCACTATGCCCAATAGAAATTTTGATCCTGCAGTGTTGTGGCAAACCGTGCAAGATCGGAAAGTGAATACAATTGTGATTGTTGGACAAGCATTCGCAGGTCCGCTGCTTGAATCGCTTGATGCCAATCCAGACCGTTGGGATCTGTCATCTGTAAACCAGATGGGTTCTTCTGGTGTTATGTGGAGTCAAGAAAACAAAAATGCTTTGCTTGATCACATTCCTCAGATGTTTATTACAGACAGTTTCGGTTCGTCCGAAGCAGTCGGTATGGGAATGTCGGTTGCCGCCAAGGGCGCCGCACCAAAAACAGCTCAATTTGCATTGGGACCCAATTGCGTTGTGTTCACCGAAGAAGGCGAACGAGTGGCACCTGGTTCAGGAGAACGTGGTTTGGTAGCAGTAGGTGGTGCAATCCCTCTTGGTTATTACAAAGATGAAACGAAAACTGCACAAACATTTCGCATGTTCGAAGGACGTCGGTGGACGGTTCCGGGTGACTGGGCTGAAGTGAATGGCGACGGTACGTTGCATCTGCTTGGTCGTGGCTCTGTGTGTATTAACACCGGTGGAGAAAAAGTCTTTCCGGAAGAAGTGGAAGAAATGCTGAAGACACACGAATCTGTTCGCGATGCAGTTGCCGTGGGTCTCCCCGACAATCGTTTTGGTGAAACAATCTGTGCAGTAGTTGAAGCTGAGCCAGGCCATGAACCTTCTCTCGAGACATTGTCGTCACATGTGAAGGCGCATCTTGCAGCGTATAAAGCGCCTCGCAATATCGTGATTGTGTCCACCATCGGACGTGCACCTAATGGCAAAGTCGACTACAAGCGATTGAAACAACATGCCATGGATACTCTTGGACTGAAGTGATCCACTCTCAGAAATTACGTGACCGAATCGTACGTGGCGAGTCGGTTCTCATGCCTGGTGTATGGGACCCCTTGTCTGCGCTGTTGGCTGAGCGGTCTGGTTTCTCCACCGTATTTTTATCTGGGTTTGCATTAGCGGGTTCTCATCTTGGTGTCCCAGACATTGGCATCATCGGACAATCAGAGATGGCAGATGCTGCGCGACGCGTCTGTGCTGCAATTCCAGACGTAGATGTCATTGTTGACGCAGACACGGGGTATGGCGACACCGCCGCCATTCAACTCACGACCGAGCTATGGGAACAGGCTGGCGCCACTGGAATGTTCCTCGAAGATCAGGTGTGGCCAAAACGTTGTGGGCACATGGAAGGTAAAGAAGTCGTCGAACCAAGTGAATGGTTACATGCGCTCTCTACCGTGATGTCTTCGCGCACAGATTTATTTATCACTGCGCGTACCGATGCTCTCGCAGTACATGGAATTGACGACGCTATTGAGCGTGGCCGTATGGCGCGAGATCTAGGGGTCGATGCGGTTTTTATTGAAGCGCCGCAGTCGATACAAGAGCTAGAAGCGATCGCGGCAGCACTGCCCGATGTTCCACTTGTTGCAAACATGGTGGAGAAAGGTAAAACTCCGTTGTTGACGCCGGGAGAACTCTTGGACCTCGGATTTGCACTGGTTGTGACACCTTTATCGGGCCTTCTTGCAGCTACTCGAGCACTTGGGTCTGCGTATGACGTTCTGTTTTCACAGGGCACGATGCGCAATAACCTGGGAGATCTGACCTCCTTCGACGATTTCACCGATTTGGTCGGGCTATCTAAATATCTCGATAACGCTGCGCCAGACCGCTAGTCTTGAGCAAACATTCAGAGAGACCAACAGGTCCGGCAACCGGGGT
>WLEX01000006.1 GCA_009704065.1 Actinomycetota bacterium | reverse complement strand
TTCGCGATCGAGCAAATTACGTTCTTCGCTTTTTCCTGATGGGTCGCCGACCATGCCGGTGGCACCTCCCGCTAACGGAAACGGCCGATGACCAGCCATTTGAAAACGGCGCAAGGTGAGTTGACCAAGAAGATGCCCTACATGTAACGAATCTGCGGTGGGATCAAAGCCCACATAGATGCCAATTGGCCCTGCAGCTAAGCGAGCTTCGAGAGCAGTCGCATCGGTGGAGTCATGAATCAATCCACGAGCAGAGAGATCAGCAAACAGGCCTGGTGTAGTCACGTACAAAGTCTTGCATGAAGCCGAGTCGGGACCCTGCACTATTATGGATTCATCGCGTCTTCATCTGTGCCCATGTTTGGAACACCCAGTTTGTTCGATGGCGACGAGATGTTGCGAGCATTGCGACATCAGGCTGACGCATGTCGAAATCTGGGATCTCGCATGTACGAATCTCTTTTCAACGACTTGGCAGCCGACTATTCAGACGGTGGGCGCACCTATGCCCTGTTGGCTGGTCGCAGTCTTCGACCTTTCCACGACGCAGTGCCATTGCGGCTTGCTGGAGCAATTCACGGCGTAGTTCTTGCTGGGAAAGATGAACGCCTGGCGCGACATTACCCAAGCGTTGGCGGGAAGCCCGCTGAGGACTTTACTGCTGATTTCATTGGCTATATGCGTGACCATCTTGAAGATATTGAAGTGGGATTGCGCAGTCAGGTGCAGACAAATGAGGTGGGTCGCAGCGTTGTCCATCTTGTAATCAGCCATTGGCTCGCCACCTTAGGAATCACCGAATTTGACCACTACGAAATTGGGGCGAGCGCTGGTCTCAATCTCAACTTCGACAAGTTCTATGCCTGCTTCGGACAACTTCGCATGGGAGACCCCACGTCAACTGTGCGCTTTATGGGTGACTGGTTCGGCAATGCTCCCGATGTGCCCCGTATCGGTGCACAAGTGGCACAGAGGCGCGGATGCGACATATCCCCCATCGATGTCAATGATCGCAATCAAGAACTTCGACTCCTCTCTTTCGTGTGGCCGGATCAAAAATTACGATTAGAAAGACTGCGCAGTGCTATTTCTATAGCGAAATTGCACAAGCCAAGTGTTGACGCCGAATCAGCAGACACGTGGCTGCTTGCTCAGCTTCACAAAGAACGCAAACATGCCACTGTTGTGTTTCATTCGATTGTGTGGCAGTACCTCGGAACTGAGTGCCAAAATAATCTAAAGAACACGCTTCAGTCGTTCGGTGCAACAGCTACCAAAGAGAAACCACTTGTGTGGGTACGAATGGAACCCGCTGGCGCAGTGGCTGATGTACAAGTAGATGTCTGGGACGGTGTTACACCAGAACCGCGTCACTTTCGCTTGGCAGAAGTGGGATACCACGGCCAAGACATGATGTGGCT
Source organism: Actinomycetota bacterium (assembly GCA_009704065.1). Classification (GTDB taxonomy): domain Bacteria; phylum Actinomycetota; class Acidimicrobiia; order Acidimicrobiales; family Ilumatobacteraceae; genus UBA2093. The sequence continues at coordinate 14,745 of WLEX01000006.1, read as the reverse complement.
CTAAGCAAGCGCACGCTTCACAACATCGGGAATCGGCGTTGGCTGAGGTGCTCCGGGAGTAACGCTCACATACGTAATGACGCAATCGAAGACTTGCTCCCCTGCTACTGACATATCAACAGTGACGTCAAAGGATGTGTTGCCCCATCGAGTTACTGAACATGCCGCCGCAATGATGTCAGTGTATTGAGCACCCTTATGCCAAGTTCCTGTTGCAGTTTTCAACATGAAATCAAAACCAATTGCCACTAAGTCGACTGAATCGATTGATGTTTGTAGTTCTTGTGCAATTCCGTGACGAAAAAATTGTGCCACCGCATCATCGGCATACACCCAGTAATTCGCATTGAACACAACGTTTTGCATGTCGCATTCGTTGTATCGAACGCGAAACTCTTGTACAAACGTCATGCCAATCTTGCCTCAGCGCTACGAATCGCTTCGACAAGTCGAGCGCGTTGTTCTGCTGCAGCGAGCGGACCGGCTGCACCAGGAGTCTGACGGCGGTCTACCGCCACTCCAGCATCAAAGAGGGATGCCGCATCAGGGCCAAACGCTGGATGAGCTTCAACGAGTGTCACCATCGGTGTACCCGTAGCAATAGAGTCACGCACCACCTTGCCGACCACAGCGTGTGCATCTCTAAACGGAGTTCCACGTTGCACCAACCATTCGGCAAGATCAGTAGCCACCAACGCTTGCGCATCGGCTCCTGCAATCATGTTTTTCGTATTAAATGTTGCAGTCGCAATCATGCCGTTGAGAGCAATAAGTGCTCGACGTACTTGGTCGACAGAATCAAATAACGGTTCTTTGTCTTCTTGCAGATCGCGGTTGTAGGCCAAAGGCAATCCTTTCAGCATCACCAGCAGGCCAGTGAGATTTCCAATGAGGCGACCGGCTTTACCACGTGCAAGTTCTGCGATATCTGCATTCTTTTTTTGCGGCAACATCGATGAACCCGTTGCATATGCATCGTCGAGCACAGCAAAACCAAATTCAGCACTCGTCCAGAGCACCCACTCTTCTCCGATGCGAGAAAGATGAACGCCCAAGAGTGCGATATCGAAAAGAATCTCTGCAATGAAGTCGCGATCGGAAACAGCATCGAGAGAATTGGCAAATGTTGATGCAAAGCCCATTGATGTAGCACTGGTCTGTGGATTCAATGGCAAGGAAGAACCAGCAAGTGCTCCTGCACCGAGTGGAGAGACATCGAGTCGCTGCAATGTGTCGGCGAAACGGTCAACGTCGCGCAATAGAGCCCACGAATGAGCACGAAGGTGATGAGACAGAAGCACTGGTTGTGCATGCTGTACGTGTGTGTACCCAGGCAAGCGAGTCGGAGGCGTGGCAGCGTCGGCCTCAAGAGCCCGCTCTTCAAGGGTGTTAACAAGTGCAAGTACATGCGATGCCACTACGGCCACTTCGCGCTTGCACCACAAACGAACAGCTGTTGCTACTTGATCGTTACGACTGCGACCTGTGTGAATACGACCACCAGGCTCACCCGCAATCTGTGTAACCCTGCGTTCAATCGCTGTATGGATATCTTCATCACTTGGTTCGTATACAAATTTTCCCGATGCGAACTCTTGAGCAACTGCATCGAGAGCCGAAAGAATCACGGCTCCATCTGCTTCAGTCAAAATGCCAACGGACACCAACATCGAAACATGAGCTTTTGACCCAAGAATGTCGTCAGCCCAGAGACGTTTATCGAAAGACAAACTCTCTGTATATGCCATCAGTTCATCGGCAGGTGCAGCATCGAAACGACCATGCCACAGGGCTGCGCCTTCGGAGACTTCATTCTTAGACATTGAGAGTGCCCTTTCTGCGTGGGATGCCACCAGTGGCGTCTGTAACTCCCGATAACGATCGAAACTGTTCAGCGAGCCCGATGCCACCCATTTCTTCTGTAGCGACGCACATGATCGTGTCATCGCCTGCAACAGTGCCAAGTAATCCTTGTAGACCACTGCGATCGAGTGCAGAAGCAACTACATGTGCACAACCAGGAGGTGTACGGACAACCACAAGATTTCCACTGGATGTCACTTCTGCAACCCATTCGGCCATTACTCGCCGCAATTGATCAGATGGGGCCACACGCGCTGGCGCATACTCGGCAATTGCGTAAATGGAATCGCCTCCGGCAACTCGAATCTTTACAGCACCCAACTCCTCAAGGTCACGAGACACCGTCGCTTGAGTTGCTTCGATCCCCTGCTCTTTGAGCAACTCTTGTAAATGGGGCTGGCTGGAAACGTTGTCTTTGGCAATGAGCCGAGAGATCATTTGCTGCCGTTGCTGTTTGCTGCTCATGACTTCTCCATTACCCAAGTTAAGGCACCAATAGCCGCGGTAAGGCGATGATGACCTTGTTGTATTACCAAACTGTTTGGTCCATCAAAGATTTCAGCTGACACCTCTTCACCACGATGTGCTGGCATGCAATGCATGAATTTTGCATTGGGAGCTGCCAATTTCATGAGTGCTTCATCGACACAAAATCCTCGAAAGATTTTGCGACGAATTGCAGATTCTTCTTCTTGCCCCATTGAAATCCAGGTGTCGGTGTGCACCACATCGGCGCCTGCCATAGCGACCTTTGGGTCTGGCGATTGACGAACAACTCCCCCAAGAGCAGCAAGTCGTTCCAATTCGTCTTCATCTGCATCGTAAGCAGATGGACAGCCAAGCGAATAAGTACCACCCATCATGCAAACAGCTTCACCCAATGAACGTGCAACGTTGTTGTAATCGCCGACATACGCAACGGTGAGATCACGAACGGGGCCACAGTGCTCCTGCATCGTGATGACATCTGCCAACGCTTGCAACGGATGAGATTTATCGCTCAGCATGTTGATAATTGGTACGTCTGATACAGCAGCCATACGCTCCACAAACGAATGCTTGAATACTCGAGCTGCAATGACCGCGTGATAGCCAGCCATAATTCGGGTTACATCTTCAACCGACTCCCGTTCATCGAGACCCACTTCTTCACCGCGCGTGTACACCGGATGTCCGCCCAATTGATACACAGCCATCTCCATCGAGTGACGTGTTCTGTTAGAGGGCTTCTCAAAAATAAGCGCGACACCTTCACCTGCGAGTGGTTTGTTGTTCGGAGAAGTAGACAACGAAATAATGTCGTGCAGTTCCTGCACAGACAAACTACAAATATCGAGCAGGTGACGTGTCATTGCAGTACCTCTGCAACCATCGAAAGCGCTTCATCGATTTCCGAATCAGACACAGTCAATGGTGGAGCGAAACGCAACGTTGATGCATTAACAGCATTCACAATAAGACCTTTTTCTAATAGGAGTTTGTAGACATCTCCGGCAACGATGCCATCGGCGAGTTGAGCCCCGAGCAATAACCCAGATCCACGCACGCTGGCAATGCCCTTGATTTGTAGAAGCCCCGCTGTGAGACGCGCACCTTGCTTCACCGCAAGATCAGATGCCCCCATGCGCTTCATTTCAGAAATAACTGCTCGCACTGCAGACGTTGCCAAGGCTGTACCGCTGTAGGTAGAGCCGTGATCACCTGGCTGTAACACAGATGCGATATCGCGCCGTGCCCACAATGCACCAACTGGCATTCCGTTTCCCATTCCTTTAGCCATGGTGACTGCATCGGGCCGTACACCTGCATGCTCGAATCCGAACCATTTTCCTGTGCGACAAAAGCCTGTCTGCACTTCATCGATGATGAACAAGATTCCACGCTCGTTACACAGACGCTGCACTGCTTGCAGGTACGTCGCATCTGCCGGAATCACGCCACCTTCACCCTGAATTGATTCGAGCATCACCGCAGAAACAGTGTCGTCGAGCTGTGCCTCAAGAGATGCAATATCACCGAATTCGCAATAGCGAAAACCTTCAGGCATCGGTTGGAACACCTCATGCTTTGCAGGCTGACCCGTCAGTGCCAAAGCCCCCAAGGTTCGACCATGGAAACTTCCGTAGGCAGTGACCATGACATGACGACCACGGCCGCCAAACTTACGAGCCAACTTGATGGCAGCTTCATTTGCTTCAGCACCAGAGTTACAGAAAAATACTTGCCCATCGCCAGCACCTGCATCGGTCATCAATTGAGAGATATCGACAGCCGCCTGTGTGGCCACAGTATTTGCGAAAAAATTCGATACATGGACCAGTTTGTTTGCCTGATCAGAAATTGCTTGAGCGACGACTGGATTTGCATGACCAAGTGAGACCACTGCAATTCCACTAAGAAAATCGAGATAACGCTTTCCACCAACTGACCACAATTGAGTGCCTTCGCCGCGATCAAACATTTCAGCGGGAGCGCCAAAGACTGGAATGAATGGGCAGTAATCATTGCCCTGATTCGCATCTTGGGCGATGGGTGTTTCGAGGAATTGATGAGACATTACTGAGCTCCTGTAATCATGGTGCCAACACCTTGGTCGGTGAATAGTTCTAACAACAGCACGTGGGCTATACGACCATCAAGAATGTGAGCACTCTTGACTCCGCCGCGCACCGCTTGCATGCAACTTTCAATTTTTGGAATCATTCCGCCGGAAATAGTTCCGTCGTCTATGAGGGACTGCAGATCGTTAATTGAGATGCGCTGAATGAGCGACATGGCATCGTTGATATCTCGACGAAGTCCTGCAATATCGGTGAGGTACACGATTTTTTCGGCCCGCAATGCTTCCGCAATTGCACCTGCGGCCGTATCGGCATTCACGTTGTACGAAGTACCGTTTGCATCGACTCCAACTGTTGAAAGAACCGGAACAAGGCCATCAGTCAATAATCCTTCGATTACGTGAGTGCGAATTCGTTCAATCTCTCCAACGAAGCCAAGTTCTTCATTTCGCTGTGTTACCTGGATTGTGCGACCATCTTCTCCGGACAAGCCGACAGCAATGTTGCCCAATTTGTTAATCGCACTAACTATTTGTGGATTCACTTGACCGTTTAGAACCATCTGCACCACTTCCATCGTGGCTGCATCGGTTACCCGCAAACCATTTGCAAATGAGGACTCGATATTGAGACGAGCCAACATTTCGTTGATCTGTGGTCCACCTCCGTGGACAACAACAGGGCGAATTCCCACAGCGTGCATAAGAACAATGTCTTCAGCAAAGAGAGCGAGCGCATCGTGCTCCGAAGTACCGGCCAATGCATTTCCACCGTATTTCACCACCACTGTTCGGCCAGCGAACTGACGAATATACGGAAGAGCTTCAACGAGAACGTGAGCTGTAGATAATGAACTCATGGGTACACACCCACATTTGAAAGACCACTTGATTCGGGTAAACCAAGCGCTACGTTCATCGACTGCACCGCACCGCCTGAAGCGCCCTTTGCAATATTGTCGAGCGCAGCAATCACCATGACATAGCCAGTGCGTTCATCAAACCGAGCAGTGATATGAACACAGTTGGTGCCCAATGTTGCTTTCGTTGATGGACTATTGGGACGTACTACGACGAACGCCTCGTCTTTATAGAACATGGCAAGAGCAGCTAACAAAGAAGCAGTGGTGGGGGTATTTCCCTGTGGCCGCGCATAGCACGTAGCCAAAATTCCCCGATTCATAGGCGCCAGATGCGGTGTAAATAACACTTGTGCTCCGGTGACTTGTTCTATCTCTGGTGTATGCCGATGATCGAGCAACCCATAGGCAGTGAAATCTTCATCAACCGTAGAAAAGAGAGAGGCATGCTTCAGAGCCCTTCCCGCACCGCTGACGCCAGAGGCTGCATCGACAATGACACCTGATGTATCAATCATTCCTGCACGCACAAGGGGCGTGAGAGCTAACGATGCGGCAGTGACATAACAACCAGGCGTGGCAATGAGCGAAGCACCCACAAGTTCACTGCGGTACAACTCTGGCAACCCATACACAGCCTTTTCCAACAGATCTGGCTGAGTATGACTAAACCCGTACCACTGCGGATATAACGATGAGTCCTTCAAGCGGTACGCAGCTGACAGGTCGATGACGCACCCCACCTTGCCAACCAGTTGAGGGGCGATCTCTAGAGCAGCTTCATGCGGGATTCCCAAAAAGACCACATCGAGGCCTATGAAGCGGTCAGGCGAATATTCTTCGAACACCAAGTTCGGATAAGCGGCGGCCACCGACGGATATAGATGGCTAGCAAGGGTTCCCGCCTGAGAATCCCCTGTTGCACACACCACTTCAACGTCTGGGTGGGCAGCACATAACCGGAGCAATTCTGCCCCTGTGTAACCCGATGCACCGATAATTCCGACTCGTACCATATGTATTATGATACGAGTTAATGAATGATTATGCAAGCACCTCTCTGAAACCAGGGGTTCTTCTGGTGGCCCACCCCACCATGCTTGACCCGAATTTTCGCCGGACCATCATCCTTCTTCTGGCATACGACGAAGATGAGGGGGCTATGGGAGTGGTCCTGAATCGCCCACTTACTGTGGAGACCATTGATTCAGACTCCCCCATCTTTCGTTGGATGGAAGATGCAGCTCCTCCCGCCACCATTTTCTACGGAGGCCCCGTAGAACCAAATGGTTACATCTGCCTCACATCGGATGCGTCTTCCCTCAGTGGTGTCAGGTCGATCGACATAGAGGCAACAAGTTCAGTACACATCGATACACCCCATCGATTGTTTCGCGGCTATTCAGGATGGTCGGCTCAACAACTAGAAAATGAACTTGTTCAACATGGCTGGTATGTCGTGGAATCTGAACCACAGGATGCAATGACATCGAACCCTGAAATGTTGTGGAACAACGTGATGTCGCGCCAACAAGGGGCGTTGCACCGACTAGGTCAATTCCCGACTGATCTCAGTTCGAATTAAGAACGAAGCGCAGCGCCGGCTTTTTGCGCAGCAGCGATACATGCCTGTTGCACTTCGGCAAGCACGGAGTCGGTAAGTGTGCCTCCGGCTTCTTGCATTCGAATACGAAACGCCAAACTGCGCGAATCTTCGGCAACACCTTTGCCCCGATACACATCGAACAATTCGATGCTGACCAAACGTTTTGCAACAGCTTGACGTAGTGCGCGTTGAATGTTGACAGCGGGAACTGAATCTGGTGCAACGAAAGCAAGATCGATATCGCTTGATGGGAATCGATTGATGTCTTTAGCCTGCACTGGCTTTGGCTCTTCATTCAAGAGAATCGACAAATTGACCTCGAGAATGCTGACGCGCCCCTCAATGCCCAACTCATGCAACACCATCGGATCAACTTCGCCGACAACACCAACGACCTGTTTTCCACGGGCCAATGTTGCAGAACGAGTGGCATGCAATCCAGACGGAACACGTGATTGATCGAGTTGGGTTCCAACAGACAAAGCATCACAAATGGCATTCCATTGGGTCAATGCTGTCTCTGCATCGCCGCCTGCAACAACAATTGCAAGTTGTTCCGATTCATCGGGCAATTGTGCATCTGACTTTGGATACACGTGGCCAATTTCCCATAGGCCAACCCGTGGCGCACGGTGCGATTGGTTGTATCGCAATGACCGAAGCAAACCTGGACGTAGCGAAGTGCGCAGGATTGATTCGTCGGCTACCAACGGATTCGCGATACGCAAAACAGAATCTTCAGAGAGACCGACACGAGATAGGTCACCTGGCGCAAGGAATGGCGATGGCATGGCCTCATCGAGACCCAGCCCCACCAAAACACGGCGCAATGTGCGACGACGTTGCTGCATGCTCGAGAGTCGACCATGCACGGTGGAGTTTGGAACAGTCTTACCGATGTTGTCGTATCCGAAATGTCGCGCGACCTCTTCAATGATGTCGACCGATTCTGAACAATCGGGTCGCCACGTGGGAACAACACTTGACACGATGTCGCCCTTCACGCTGGCTGAAAATCCAATTGCATTCAAGATGGAAACAATGCGATCTGCTTCGATTCGAATACCAAGTTTGCGCTCTACAGAATCGACGCTGACATCGACAGGAATTGGTTGCGGACAGTGTGGTGTGCGAACAATCGTTGCGCCCGTGTGCAATGTTGCAGTGGGGCATGATTCACGAAGAATGGTGACAAAACGTTCAGCAGCAAGTTCCCATGCATTCGGATCTGTTCCGCGTTCGAAACGAACTGAGGCTTCGGATCGGAGTCCGTGACGAATCGCTGCGAAACGAATGGGATCGGGAGAGAACCACGCGCTCTCGACAGCAAGCGTGGTGGTTGTATCTGTAATTTCGGAATGTTGGTCACCCATCACACCAGCAAGGCCTACGCCAGAATTGTCGACACCATTGCAAATAAGTAAATCTTCTGGATGCAATGCCCGCTCTTGTCCATCGAGCGTGGTGAGTTTCTCCCCTGCCGTTGCCAATCGAACACGAAATGAAGAGACAACTGCCGCGTCATAGGCATGGTTTGGTTGATTAGTTTCCAACATCACCAAGTTCGATGCGTCGACCACGTTATTGATTGAGCGCATGCCCAAATGTGCAAGACGTGATGCCACCGAACGTGGTGACGGACCAACCGTGATGCCGCTGACATATGAGACAGAAAACGATCCGCAATTCTCTTGTGCATCAATAACAACAGGAAGAGATTTTTCCGCGCCACGTGCCCCGACATCTATACGAGGGCCTTTCAATGGCACTGCGAAGTGTGCAGCAAGGTCACGAGCAACTCCGAGATGACCCCAGCAATCGGCGCGATTACGAGTGAGGTCTAGGTCGAACACGACGTCGTGTTCAATGCCAAGTACTTCAAACGGGCTAACGCCTAATGGAGAATCCTTCGGCAAGATGAGAAGACCACTCGACTCTTCGCTAAGACCAAGTTCTACTTCAGAGCACAACATGCCTTCAGAGTCGATACCGAGAATTCCACGACGCGCGATATCCATGCCATTGGGCATCTTCGTACCGAGCGTTGCAAGAGGAACAACATCGCCAGGCTGCATGTTTGTAGCACCACACCACACATGACGCTCTTCGCCATCTCCGGCATCAACAAAACAACGCGTCACCTTTGCAGCATCGGGGTGCTTTTCCATGCGATTGATGCGTGCAGTAACAACGCCAGGAATCGGAGCTCCGACTATATCCATCTCTTCTACAGCTAAACCAAGAGATGTAAGTGCAACCGCAACCACTTCTGGATCTGATGGAATGTCGGCCATCTCAAGCAGTATCGATAAGAGAACTTTCACGAGAACTGCTCCGTGAAACGAATGTCGTCTGAATACATGTCGCGAATGTCGTCGACACCATGACGCTCTTTAGCCATGCGATCGATGCCAAACCCAAATGCAAAACCGCTCCACTCATCGGGATCGAGACCACCGGCACGCAGTACGTGCGGGTGCACCATGCCGCAACCGCCTAGTTCGATCCACGAACCATCAGGGCGACGGATATCGAATTCTGCACTGGGTTCCGTGAAAGGAAAGTACGAAGGACGCAAGCGGCTGGTGAAGCCTTCACCAAAGAATGCCTTGGTGAACGACTCGATAGTGCCGGCGAGATCTGCAAAGGTGATTCCGCGATCAATGACAAGTCCTTCGATTTGATGGAACACTGGCATATGCGTTGCATCGGGTGTTTCTTTACGAAAGACGCGACCCGGCATCACTGCATAAATTGGCGGCGGCCAATCTTGCATAACACGAATTTGCACAGGTGACGTATGGGTGCGTAACACCACACTGCCCTCGACATCAGATTCGATAAACAAGGTGTCCCACATACTGCGCGCAGGATGCGACGGCGGCATGTTGAGTGCTTCGAAGTTGTAAAAATCAGTTTCTACTTCTGGACCTTCAGCAATTTGGAAACCAAGACCAATAAACACATCTTCTAAACGTTCGGTGGCTTGAGTAACAAGATGCATGCGTCCACGCCGGCGAGTTGCCTGTGCCGACATTGCAACCTCAGAAATGTCGAGCCGCTCCGACGCAATTTGAGCGGCAAATTCACCGGCACGCAAAGTGCGAGAATGTGCTTCGCTCGCCTGCTGCAGCGTGACCAATGCTTCGTTCACAAGTTGGCCAAGTTCCTTGCGGGCTTCAATATCGGCCACTTTGCCAAGTGACGATTTAAGAGCGGCTATGGGACCCTTTTTCCCTGTCAACGACGACATGACTCCACGTAAATCCTCAGACGAACCAGAGGCAGCGATGAGCGCCAAGCCCTCTGTGAGAGCGGCAGCTAGTTGCTGATGTTCTGAGGTGGGAGTTGTACTCATGACGAGAGAAACGCTACTCGTATCAATAACGAAAGTACGGGAGCATTACTTGCGGACATGGGCCACATGCATTGCGATAACGGTCCCAGCCATAGCCACATTGAGACTTTCCGAACGCCCTTGCTGCGGAATAGACAACCATCCATCAACATCGGCATTTGCGTCGAGACCGCGTGATTCATTACCCATCACAATCCCAACAAGTCCTTGAAGGTCGGCGTCGTAGAGAGAAACCGACTTTGTTCCACCTTCGTGAGAGGTAGTGCCCAACAGGCGGACTCCTGCGATATGCAGTTGCTCGAGTGAATCGATTTGCCAGATGGGAACATGCAGCATTGCGCCCGCAGAAGAACGCATGACCTTAGGAGACCACGGATCAACTGTGGTTCCTACAAGGACTACACCGCTCGCACCAGCTGCTTCAGCACTGCGAATGAGTGTTCCCAGGTTTCCTGGATCGGACACTTCGCTCAGCACCATGAGCCAATCATTTGGCTGGAACTCTAAAGAAGCCACTGGTGGCATCTCACACACAGCCATGATGCCGCGTGGTGATTCAGTGTCACTCACAGAATTGAATGTTCGGGCATCTAGCTCGTGGGTGATAACACCGGGAGCTTCATAATCGAAATAATCATCGCGGACATACTGATCGATAAAGACCAGACCAGCGCGTACTGCTTCTTCCACCAAGGTGGGACCTTCAACTACGAATTGCAGTTCCTCATAACGAAAACTGCGACGCCCAATAAGGCGTCGCAGTCGCTGAACCCGAGGGTTCGAAGAGGACAGTGGAGTCCGGCTCAGTTGAGCGCAGCCTTTGCGGCCACAACCAACGCAGCAAATGCTTCAGCATCGAATACTGCAAGATCAGCAAGGATCTTGCGGTCTACTTCGATACCTGCAGCATTAAGACCTGCGATGAAACGGCTATAGGACATGTCGTTCAAACGGCATGCAGCGTTGATTCGCTGAATCCACAAGCGACGAAACTCGCCCTTCTTTGCGCGGCGGTCACGAAATGCGTATTGACCTGAGTGCAATACCTGTTCGTTAGCTGCACGGAATGAACGGCTCTTGTTGCCGTAGTAACCCTTTGCCTTTTCGAGGACTGCGCGGTGCTTCTTACGAGCATGAACGGCTCTTTTGACTCTTGCCATGGTGCTTCCTTCCTAACTTTCTATGAACTATCGCTCGCCCAAAAGGCGCTTGATCTTGCGGGCATCGCCAGGATGCACATCGACATCACCGGCAAGGCGACGTGTCCGTGTACTGGATTTCTTTTCAAACAAGTGCTGACGGTTCGCCTGCTGACGGCGCAATTTGCCCGTACCTGTTTTCTTGAACCGCTTTGCGGCGGTCTTGCTTGTCTTCATCTTCGGCATGTCGTGTTTCCTCTACTCGTTTGCTTCCGGTGTGAGATCTACAGCTGCTTCAGCAACGGGTGCTTGTTCATCTGTTGAATCTTTGTCTGTCGACTTTTTGGCTGGCTTTTTGTCTGGCAAAAGAACCATTGTCATATTTCGTCCCTCGAGTCGCGCCTGGGTTTCCACCTTGGCAAGCGATCCGAGTTGTTCGAGTGCCGCATCGAGAATTTTCGATCCCAATTCTGGGTGGGCAACTTCTCGACCACGAAACTGCAACGTCACCTTGACCTTGTGTCCGTCTTCAAGAAAATCGCGCATGTGTCGAACTTTCGTATCGAAGTCTCCCTTTCCGATCTTTGGTCGGAATTTCACCTCTTTCATGGTGACTTGGGATGTCTTCTTACGAGACTCCTTCAGTTTTTGCGCTTCCTCGTAACGGAACTTTCCGTAGTCCATGATTCGACACACGGGCGGGTTAGCAAGCGGTGCGACTTCGACAAGGTCGAGATCGAGTTCGCGTGCCAAAACCAGTGCGTCGGCGGTGGTGCGAACACCAACCTGACTACCGTCGGGACCAATGAGACGAACCTCGCGCGCACGGATGCGCTCGTTGTAGCGGGGTTCACTCGGTGGCGTAGCTATGACTGTTCCTCTGTTGCAATGGGCCGGGCCCTCCTCTGTATCTGTTCCGCAGTTTGCGAGACATATTGCGCCAGTGCGCAAAGCAGACACAGAGCGACAGAATCGCTCGCGTACTCGACCTGCCACATTTGCAATAAATGGACCGGTGGGAGCCGAAACCCCACTTCACTCAGTTGACGCCGATTAGGGTACCGCCTGATGAGCCCTGAAGACACCATCCCTCCCATAGATCCATCCACCCCCATCGACGAAGGTGCCCTTGAGGCCCTGGAAGCCGTGGCCGAAGCGAGACGCCGTTTGGCCGAAGTTCCCGCATCAGTCGTTGTGGCTAACCACGCGATGGGCTTATTTGAGCTCGCCGCAATTCATATTTCGGCTGAACCCCCACGCCTCTCCGATGCCCAACTGGCCATCGATGCCCTTGGACTACTCGTTGATGGCCTTGGGGAGCGCCTCGGCGAGCACCACGAGACGCTGACGGCTGCCCTGAGCAACATGCGTCTGGTGTTTGTACAGCGCACTCGGCCTACAGAGCAGTAATCCCTACAGCTTCCATACGAGCCACGTTGTAGGCCGTCTGAAACGACACTAAAGCGCCCACTTCGATAGTGCGCGTCCCGTCAGCTATGGACACACAATGGAAAGGCCACACCTTGTGGTCGATATCGGTGATTTCGCCAAGGCCGATAAATGCATCGAATTGGGTCACGGTTCCCGTGAGAGTGTCCCCCAAGGATTCGCTCATGACCTAGTGAATGATCTTTGCGATGGGGATCTCGAGAAGATCAGATGCACCTGCATCGATGAGATCGGGAATCAACGTATTGATACCGCGCTTCAGAACAACGGTCTCTACTGCAAATCCCCCTGAGGCAAGTGATGACACTGTTGGAGATTTTGCTGACGGCAAGATTGCCAAGACTGCGTCACGCTTGTCTTCTGACACATTGAGCTTGAGCAACACCTTGTCGCGAGCCTCGAGAGTGCCAGTGAGAAGGGTCATGATTTGTTCCATTGCATGGCGCTTCACAGGATCAGCAAATGCAGCCTTATTTGCGATGAGTTCGGTGTAGCTAGTGAGCATCGTATCGATAATGCGCAGTCCTGCTGCACGCAATGCTCGACCTGTTTCGGTGATGTCGACGACACAATCGGCAATGTCGGGAATTTTCGCTTCACTGGCGCCATAGCTCAATCGAATATCGGCCTTCACTCCACGCTCTTCAAAGAATCGACGCGTCATTTCCGGATATTCAGTAGTCACGCGAACGCCGTCACCCAAATCGGCAACTGATTGCGCAGGGGAATTATCGGCGACAGCAACGATGACACGAACAGGTTGTGATGTTGCCTTTGAATAACGCAATTCACCGAGGCTCACGACATCACTAGAGGTCTCTTCGATCCAGTCACGCCCTGTGATGCCAAGGTCGAACAGACCTTCTTCTACGTACGATGCAATCTCCTGGGGACGCAAGATACGCACTTCGTCGATACGCGGGTCATCGATTGATGCCTTGTAGTCGACTGCAGAGGAACGCACTACCGATAAGTCGGCAGCGTCAAACAATTCGATGGTCGCTTTTTCAAGCGATCCCTTGGGCAAAACGATCTTGAGCACATGATGAGGCTACCGACCCCACACGGCGTGAATGCGCTGATTTATTGACTACTCACAGATCAACGGGGCATCGAAACCTTTGCCCCGCAACCAAGCCGCACCTGTCATTGGGCCTTTGCCCTCTGGGTGAACCATGACGAGCCGCACTGCGCCATCGGCGGTGTCGACACTTGCATCAGGAGCGATCTCGCCAGGAACTGTGGCGCTAGATGGCGTTAAAACTTCTACTTCCAGTACTCGAACGCGCTGACCATCGACCACCGTAAATGCTCGCAATGCTCGAACATGGCGAGAGACTTCGACACTCAGAGAATTCCAGTCGATGCGACCCTCTTCACTCGACAACTTATGTGCATATGTTGTTGCCCCATCTTGCGGAGTAGGCACTTGAAGACCATTGCGCAAAACGTCGACCAGCAAGTCTCCTCCGAGACGCGCCAAATCTTTTGTTAAAGAATCAGAAGTATGCGCGTCGGTAAGTTCCATTTCTCGACGTGCGTATACATCACCCGTATCGAGTGTTGGCTCGACTTCCATAATGCATACTCCGGTGTGGGTGTCACCGGCCAAGATGGCACGCTCCACAGGAGCAGCACCTCTCCAACGAGGAAGCAGGGAAAAATGAACATTAATCATTGGGGTTTTGTTCAACATCGACTCAGGGATGATGCGACCATACGCAACCACAATCCCAAGCAGCCCCCGAGACTCATTTGCTGAAATCCATCCGAGGTCATACGAGACATCGATGCCATATTCGATAGCGACTGCTTTCACCGGACTTGCCGACACAGAGTTGCCTCGACCTCGACGAGTGTCGGGTCGGGTGATGACATGCTCAATACGAATCCCCGCATCGAGTACCGCA
>WLEX01000059.1 GCA_009704065.1 Actinomycetota bacterium | reverse complement strand
GAGAAAGATATCGAACGCCTTGTTCTTGATGCGGGCATTGTGCGCCATCGCGGCAAAATTGAAGCAACGATTAATAACGCTGCACGTGCGCTTGAACTAATTGAAGAGACTGGGTCACTATCTGAGTTCATTTGGTCGTTTGCACCAGACACACCATTGGGTCGTGATGGTGAAAGCACTCACGCATCCGGAATTGCAACTGTATCTCCATCTGCAACTGCACTGTCGAAGGCATTAAAAAAACGCGGATGGAAGTTTGTGGGACCAACCACCATGTATTCGTTTATGCAATCGATGGGACTAATAAATGACCATCTTGTGGAATGTCATGTGCACGATGTTTGTGAAAGCTCCCGACAAAAAGTCATAAAGAATCGCTAGGTGTTAACTGCGAGGATTTAGGAGATCCTCAGCATTTTGACGCACTTGCCAATCTTTGTCTGTGAGTGCATTGGTGAGAGCAGCATCCACCTCGCCACCTTCGAACGGGGCTAGTGCCAATATGGCGCGACGTCGAACAGCGGGCTTATCGGAACACGCAGCGAGGATTGCGGGTAATCCTCGAATGTCACCGATAGAACCAAGTGCAGCTGCGCATGCCTCGCGAACAACTGCTTCTTCGTGAGAAGTAGTGCGATCGATGAGTGTCGCAATTTCTACATCACTAATGGGCGATCGTTCACCCAGTGCCCATGCGGCCATCTCGGCGACAAAAACGTCGGGGTCATCAAGCAGTGAATGACATTCCACCGATGAATGTGTTGCGCACAGCTCTGCTGATGTGCGACGTACTTCTGCATCGCTATCGGTGAGACCAGACTGAATGGCCTCGAGGGGCAGAGAGCCGATGCGGGCGAGCGCGCGTAACGCACTGGCACGAACTGAGCCGTCGTTATCTGTAAGGCCAGCAGTGGCAGTTTCAATGTCTCCGGAAAATCCGGCTGCAATAACTGCGAATCGAGAATCGATAGTCATGTGCTTAGGCCCGAAGTAGGCCACCCACCAATTGCAATGCAATTGCCAACATAAACCCAAGGACACATGCGAGAAGAGTGCCTAGAAGTAATGCGCCACCTGACAACTTGCCAAGTGACCGCCACTTCTGGTCGGGGGTCGGCTCACGGTAGAGAGGTGCAGGTTTATTATCGACCCGCACCACAATGGGGCGTCTCGGCGTGGCAGGCTTCATACGATCGACAAAAGCCAGAGCGATTACAGCAAAGGCAATAATCCAAACGGCACGAATGGCGGTGCCCGTTGCCGACATCGCGATCAACGACCATGAAAAGATTGATGTACCCATGAACGACCCAATCGTACCTCTCCCACCAACACAACAACCTGCAACCGAACGATCTTTACGAGTTGCATTGCCACTCGTCACAGTTTCATGGTTGATTCTTGTTGCGATATTCGCCATGGCACTTGTACGAATTGATAGGTATGAAATAGCGCCAGGTGAAGCGATGGCAGTCGCGCCACGTATTGGTTTTGCGTCAGTAAAAGAAGGTGGATTCACGCCGAACAGGTATCCGGCAAAGAACGAAATAAATTTCGTGACTGCGTTTGGTGGTCAATTATCAATACTCGACAGCATTCTGGGTTGGCTTGATCCGTATGTGAAAGTCGATACGTATAAAGAACATTTTGGAACCACTACTCCAACCGCCGCTCGACGTGTGGGTTTTCAGGCGATGTATGGCGCAAAACAAATTGCTGAATATGTTGCAATGAAAAAGATAGGACTCGATGCACGATTAGTTCTTGGACGTGTAGTTGTCGAAGATCTTGTGTGTACAGACGCACCGGCAAAGAATTCGGGATGCAAAATGCTGGAGATTGGCGAGACAATTACGAAGTTCAATGGCGTCGCGACGCCAACCTTGGCTGATCTTGCCAATCAGATGAAAGGGCATGCAGTAGGCGACACGATTGAACTCACAGTGATCCCATATGTAATGGGTGCTGCTGAACCGAACCCTGCCACTGCTGAAAAGCGGTCGATCACCTTAATGGAAAGCCCTGATACGCCAGGTAAGCCCATCATCGGATTTGTGCCCGCCGATACTCGAACTGTGACATTGCCCTTTGATGTCAACATTTCCACCACCGATATTGGCGGTCCGTCTGCAGGGCTCGCATTCACTCTCGCTCTTCTCGACGAGCTCACAAAAGGAAATCTCATGGGACGAGGTCGTGTAGTGGCAACGGGAACCATGAATGAGGATGCAAAAGTAGGAGCCATTGGCGCTCTCGAACAAAAGGCAGTGGCGGTGCGCGACGCGGGAGGAACCTTGTTTTTAGTCCCCGCTGGTCAAACCGATGAAGAGGTGCAAGCAGCTCGGGAGGCGGCTGGTTCGGGAGTCAAAATAGTAAAAGTCGCCACCCTTGATGAGGCCCTGAAGATTCTTCGGGCCAATGGGGGAGACTCCTTGGGGGCAACGGCTGCGTAGACAGCCTGTGGATAATGCCACCATCTGACCCTCTAGGGGTCGTACTGTTGATGCCTAATGGCTATCTCTTTCTCCCGACCCGACCCCGCGTCGCCTGCTGCGGTGGGCTCGGCCGCATTTCCCACTAATCGCCGGGGTTTCGACCAGGCCGAAGTACGTGATTTCCTCAAAATGGTGGCTGCCGAAATGGCGCGGCTCCAAGAGCGTGAACGCTTTCTCGAAGGAGAACTGCGGGCCATGCAAACTCGAGGCATGTCGGCTCCTGGCCGGCTCGATGAAGAAACTGTCACCACATTATTGGGTGAAGAAGCAGCACGAGTCCTTACTGCTGCACGTGATGCAAGTACACAGATTCGTGATCGTGCGGAGGAATCTGCAACTCGTTTGGTAAAGGATGCAGCAGAAGATGCTGTACGAATTCGTGAGTCTGCAGTCATTGAAGCAGCACGCATTCGTGATGATTCAGCTCACGATGCCGAGGCTGAGATCGACATGGCCAAGCAACAAGGTCGCGACATGGTGAACGAAGCACGTGAATACCGTGAAAAAGTTTTGTCAGAACTGGGCCGTCGCCGCGATGCTGCACGTTCACAAATTGAACAGTTGTTGCACGGACGCGATCGTTTGCTCAATGCATTTGAGCGCGCTCGTATTGCAAGCGAAGATGTGATTGGCAATCTCACCGATGCTCACGATGAGCCTGAATTTATTGTCGATTTGTCACCTACAACTGGCCCGATTCCCATCGTTAACCCTGAACATCCTTCAGTAAAAATGTTTGATCGTGAAGCGGAAGAAGAAGTTGTAGAAACAAAGGCGCCTGAAGTTGTAGGTGCAACAGTTATTTTTGATCATGAGTCAGAAATCGAAGCGATTGATACTGAAGACACTCTTGAAGTTGAAATCGAAATAGTTTCAGAGATAAGTGTTCACACTCCCGTTTCTGAACATCCTGTGCATATGCCAGCTGAAGTAGTGGTCACACCTGTTGTTGAAGCTGTTGAAGTTGTAGAAGCTGTTGAAACAACACAAACAAATGTTGTGTCTTTATTTGGTCGTGGCCGTCGCACTGATCTTCCCGAAGTGGAAGAAGAAGTAGCAACACCAGAAGTAGTGGAAGAAGTCGCTGCAGTCGAAGAGACTGTCGCAGTTGACGAGCCTGCACCAGTGCGAAAAGCAGCGCCAATAGCTGATGATATTTTTGCCAAACTGCGCGCAGGAAGTGTGGTCGACGTTGCAGAAAAAGCTGCAGTGATTGCTCCCACAGCTCCACCAGCAGCAGAGAAGAAATCAGTCGCGAAGAAGGTTAAAGAAAAGCCAGCTGTCATTGCTGCAGATCCAGCACGTTTTGAAACACGAAACGAAGCTCTTGCGGCCCAGGTTGTTACAGCTGCTCGTAAGTTGAAGCGCGTATTGGCTGACGAACAAAATTCGGTCCTCGAACATCTTCGAGCCAAGAAATCATCTCTCGACATCGATGCCATTTTGGGAACCGTCGATGAACATGCTCTGCGCTATGCAACTGCAATCTCAGATGAGTCCATGGCTGCTGCAAGCGCTGGCGCGAAGTCGGTGAAAGATTCTGGTGGCTCCAGCCGCCGTGTCACACAAAAGGCAATTTCTACCCATACCACTGCCACCATCGCCTCTGGCTTGGTTGCTGGTTTCCGTGAGGAAGCCCGAATCGCAATCGGTGAGGCAGAAGGCGACCGCGAAGTGCTGGCCAGCCTCATGCGTGACGTGTATCGCAAGTGGAAGATGGACTCCATCGACACACACGTCGACGACATCGCCTGCTCGTCATACAGCAAGGGCGCATATTTGGCTCTTGAGCCAGGTACGTCAATCAGCTGGATGGTCGACCCCGTATCGCATTGCTGCAGCGAATGTGAAGATAATTCTCTTGCCGGCATGGTGACACGAGGAGATGACTTCCCCACGGGAGATGTTCATCCTCCTGCTCATGCGGGCTGCCGATGCCTAGTTTGCCCCGCTTAGGACTAGCGTCCTAATGCGTGCGTAACTCATCTGACCTTCCCCCTCGCGGCCCAGGTGGCCCACAATTCCGACTTCCTACTTTCGGTAAACCATCACGGGGACGAATACTCGTTTCGGTAGTACTAGGAGCTGTTCTCCTTCTCCTATTCAGTGCAAAGACCATGTCGTCTTTTTATATCAACGTGTTGTGGTTCAACAGCGTTGGCCGCAGTGATGTGTATTGGTCAATTCTTCGTAGCAAGGTCGAACTTGCCGCAATATTCACACTGGGAAGTTTTGTCTTCCTGTGGGTAAACCTGGTACTTGCCGATCGCATCGCACCATTGACATTGCCCAATACTCCTGAAGACCAAACGGTGATGCGTATTCGTGAGTTAACCGCAAAGAGCCGTGGCAAATTGCGCATTGCACTTGCTGCACTTATTGCAGCAATGCTCGGGTT
Source organism: Actinomycetota bacterium (assembly GCA_009704065.1). Classification (GTDB taxonomy): domain Bacteria; phylum Actinomycetota; class Acidimicrobiia; order Acidimicrobiales; family Ilumatobacteraceae; genus UBA2093. The sequence goes on along the minus strand of WLEX01000059.1, from coordinate 2,483 downwards.
GCCTGCATCGAGCCAGTGGCAAGAGTGGTTAATGTTCCGAAATCGTCAAGCGTTTTCTGTAGGGGATCCACAATTCAAAGCCAACGTTGGCTTCTACGTATTTCGTTTGCCCTTTGCACAGTTTGTGGTGAATTGGTGCTTTGGCGGATTGCTATTGATCACTATCGTCACCGTGGCGTTTCATGTCATCAACGGAAGTATCCGACCACAAGACCGTGTGCAGCGAGTTACGCCTCAAGCAAAGGTTCACTTGTCTGTTCTTATTGCTGGTGGAACATTGTTGCGCGCCGCTAATTATTGGTTGTCGAAATACGATCTCACCTCATCTGAGCGTGGAGTAGTACGCGGAGCTCTATACACAGATATCAATGCACAACTTCCTGCATTGAATCTCATGATTCTCGTGTCACTTGCGGTCACCGCGTTGCTCTTGTGGAACATTCGGCAAAAAGGTTGGCGCCTTCCTGTATTGGCAGTGGGTCTCTGGGTCATCACAGCTCTTGTAGCCGGCACTGTTTACCCTGCGGTTGTACAACGGTTTGTGGTGCAACCAAACGTCAGCACTCGTGAATTGCCATTTATCCAACGAAACATTATTGCTACAAAGGCTGCGATGGGAATCGCAAATGTTGCTCGCTCAAACACTGAGTTCAGCAACATCTCATCTGCAGATGTCACTACGAACGATGCAGCATTACGCGACGTGCGTCAACTTGATCCCACCCAAATGCTCGACAGATTTGCGCTCGACCAAGGTCTTACCTCGTTCTACACAGTCAATGATCTCGACGTAGATCGATACGCAGTCGATGGGCGAGTGCAACAAGTGCTTGTTGCTGCTCGTGAATTAAACCCTGCAGGTATCCCCAACCGCACATGGGTGTCGCGTCACCTTATTTACACACACGGCTGTGGAGTAATCGCAGCGCCTGCCAGTGTGGCAACAGACGATGGTCGACCTTCCTACATTGATCTGAAAGTGACAAGGCCGCAGATTTACTTTGGCGATCGTCTTGGTGAGTATGCAGTTGTAAAGACATCTCAAAAAGAACAAGCATGTCCTGGCGGCTCTGAAACCTCTTTCGTCGGCAACGGCGGAATCAAATTCAACAGTTTCATTCGTCGAATTGCCTTGGCAGTTAATTTCGGCGAATTTAACCTGTTTGGTTCTGGTCTCATCACCAAAGATTCACAGTTGTTGTTGCAGCGTGATGTTCGTAGCCGAGTGGCGAAAATCGCTCCTTTCTTACATCTCGACTCTGATCCATATTCGGTAGTAGTTAATGGTCAGGTGAAATGGGTGGTTGATGCATTCACCACTTCAAATCGCTATCCATATGCAGAAACAGCGAATGTGTCTCAACTCAGTGCAGGCAGTGGGCTTAACCACTCGTTTAACTATGTACGTAACAGCGTGAAGGCTGTTGTAGATGCATACAGCGGTGAGGTCACTTTGTATCTCATGGATTCAAAGGATCCCATTGCGCGTATGTGGAAGGCAGCATTTCCAAAATTGTTCGCGGCTAAGTCCACCGTGCCCGCAGAACTAGCTGCGCATTTCCGTTATCCAGAAGATTTGTTCCGAGTACAGACAAACATGTTTGGTCGTTATCAATTCGATGACGCCACTTTGTTCTTTAATCGCGATGCAGCATGGAGTGTGGCGCAAGCACCAGCAAGTGCCCCCGAAACCGCCGGTGGTACAACAGCCACAGCCGCAACAGGAATTGCTCCAATCGATTCCATCAATGCAACAGACTCAGCTGTTGAACGATTCAGTCCGTACTATTCAATTTTCCATGAGCCTGGTGCAAAATCAGACGTTGGATATTTCGGCATGATTCGTCCTTTCGTTCCGTTCTCTGCAGACGACAGTCGAAAAGAATTGCGCTCCCTCATGGTGGTTTCTAGCGATCCGAAGACCTATGGAAAAATCACGGTGTACGACATTAAGGCGCCTCTACCTCCAGGGCCTGCAACTGTGTCGGCACAGTTTGAGAGCGAACCTGCAATCTCGCAAACAATTACGCCTCTCGATCAACGTGGTTCACGTGTGACCTACGGAGACCTTCAGTTAGTTCCCGTTGGCAAGGGACTTGTGTACATCAGGCCAATGTTCGTGCAGCCCGATGGTGCTGACAAGCAGGTGTTCGTGCGAAAGATCCTTGCTTCATACGATGGTCGCTCGGTAATTGGCGACAGCCTCACAAGTGTGATTGCACAGTTGTTCCCAGGATTCAATATGGATCTTGGCGATCGTGTTGGTGGCGCAACAGGCGTCACGAGCACCACATTGCCCGGGTCGCCTACGACAACACCAACAGCACCTGCCACAGGTTCGACACCGGCTCAACTGTTGCGCCAAGCGGAAGATCTGTTCTCACAGGCCGATGCAGCTCTAGCAAAATCCCCACCAGACTTTGCGACGTATCAAACCAAACTGGCTCAGGCTCGTTCGCTCGTGCAACAAGCACTTGCGGCAG
>WLEX01000058.1 GCA_009704065.1 Actinomycetota bacterium | reverse complement strand
TCCCCACTCGATTATTCCGACCGCAATGCGGTCGTGGCGACTTAGTCGGCCCACACGTCCTGTCCGTCGTATGGACGGCGGCGGCTTGGAGCGAATTCACGCTTCCACACCATGACGCGGCGGCGGAAGTAGCACACTTCTTTTCCGTCTTGATTGAAACCTTTGGTCTCTACCAACACAGTGCCACGATCGTTTTTCGACTTGCTCTCAGTGACTTCGAGAACACGGGTTTCTGCATGAATCGTGTCGCCATGGAATGTAGGGAACTTGTGTTGCAACGTTTCTACTTCGAGGTTTGCAATAGCTGCACCGCTGATGTCGGGAACACTCATGCCGAGTACTAATGAATACACAAGGTTGCCGACAACCACATTGCGTCCTTGAACACTTTCTTTTGCAAACCAATCGTTTGTGTGAAGTGGGTGATGGTTCATGGTGATCATGCAAAAAAGATGATCGTCATATTCAGTGATGGTTTTGCCTGGCCAGTGCCGAAAAACGTCTCCAGGAATAAAATCTTCGAGGGTGCGACCAAAGGGGCGTTCATGTGTTGTCATGGCACTGAACGCTACAAGGGTTTTGGCATGCCATCCGTGTCGTCGTTGAACTCAAGGTCAGTAGGGTCGAAAACAGGCATGGGGAACTGGCCCGTGCGATCTCGAGGAGCAAATTTCTCTACCCAATCGACAGTGGTAAGACCTCGTTGAGTCTGAGCCGTCGCAACGCGCGGCAATGGCGCCAACTTACGTTTTCTGTCGATGGAATATGGTCCGACACGCAACGAGAGATAACTAATCCAACCCACCAAAATGGGCAACCAGTACTGCGCCACGCGGTACGACAACACGCCAACAGTTGCGATTGGCCGGGTAATCCCAAAGCCAACCAAGGTAGGGATATAGATGCCCTCGATCAGACCGAGACCACCAGGCGTAATGGGAATAACAGAAAACACATTTGCTAACCCAAACGACACGATGAGTGCGTCGAACCCAAGAGTGCCTCCAAAAGCACGCAAGAAAACCCACAACGACAATGCATCCAGTGTCCAGTTAAGTGCAGCCCACCCCACTACTCGGCGAAGCAATGCCTTGTCTCGAAAAAGGTCCTCAATGCGAGAACCAAGGTGTTGCAACACCTCGGCGGCATGGTGTTCATCGAATCGAAGTCTGCGGGCGATGGACCGCACTAAACGTTCGGAGCGCCCCTGACCTTCAACGAGACCAAAAATAATGAATGCAGCAAAGGCCATCAAGATCACGCCGACAATTGCAGCTGATCCGTATGCAGCATTTACGCCGCGTGTAGGAATAGAAATGATTAAGCCGACCCACAGAACAAAGTTGAGTACAACGGCTGAACCAATACCAGCAGTCGCTAATGCAAAAGCAGCATCTGGTCCTGCTATGCCGCACATAGTGATCATTCGGTAACCAAGCGCTGTGCTTGCCGCACTTCCACCAGGAACAATGTTTCCTAATGCCTTCGTACTGAGTTGAATTCGAAAGAGGCGCATCAAGCTGATTCGTTCACCATGTTCGCCAAGAGCAGCTCGTGTCAGCAATGAATACGCAAGCAGGGAAAATCCCTGAAGACCCAAAGCAACTACCAACAAATTCGGATCGATGGTTTGGAGATCGCTGACTGCCGAACGGAATCCGGGAACAAGTGGAAGCACAAAGAAATAGACCACCCCTGCGAGGAGGACAACCTTGAACGTGCGACTTATTTTAAATCGACGACGCTTTACTTCAGACACGTACACCATCGTTACCGATATCGGCATGCGTTGCAGGGAATGCTGTGATGATTTTCAAAAGTTCCTCTACCAATCGTGGTAGTCGTTCGCTATTTTTCTTCCCTGTGCGCACCAATACCAGGTTGCGCTTGGGAGACACCCAGGTGAACTGGCCGTCGTAACCCAACGCCAACATGGCGCCGGGATCAAGAGGAGTCATCCACAAGTGTGCTCCGTAATCGAAGCCATTGTCTTCATCGCGTGCAAACGGAGTACGCGAATACTTCACCCAGCCCGGCGGAAGAATGCGGGTATCGCCCCACATTCCATCTTGCAGATACAAATATCCGAAGCGTGCAAAATCCTTCGCCGTGGCATATACATACGAAGAGCCAACAAATGTTCCTACTGCATCGAAGCGGGGAATTGCCGAAGTCATACCTAGTGGATCAAACAAGCGAGACTGCATGAATGTTTTCATTGCATCACTTGAACCTTGTTGTTCGCCAAGAGCATTGGCAAGCACTCTGCAAATAATGTTGGTCGTTCCCGACGAGTACAAATACTTGGTACCCGGATCGACTTCAAGATTTTTTGCGGCAGTAAACGAAGCATGATCACCGACAAGGTCACCATTGCCGAACAACATCTCAATCACATCAGATGCTTGGTCGTCGACATAGTCCTCTCGCCATGCAAGGCCACTCGCCATATTGAGCAAATTGCCGAGCGTGATCTGACTACGTGAATCGTGGTGCCATTGCGGCAAAAGGTCGGAGTCGTTCACCGAGAGCAGGCCGTCACCCACCGCGATGCCAATCAGAGCTTGCGTGATGGTTTTTGCCATCGACCATGAGATCAGGGTGGACTCAGAGTTCGTCTCAGGTCCGTACATCTCGCGCACTAGCTGTCCGTTGTGGACCAGCACCAGTGACTCAGTGGTGCCGATTTCAGGGAGATGCTCAGCCAAGACAGAAATGGCGGCATCGACTGCATCGCCATCTACGTCAGAAGCCAAGGGTCCGGTAGCCCAATCGGCGCCAGGAAATGAAGTCTCAGCCACGACACAGACACTAGGCGCACGGAATCACGCGGAGAGCACTAGCGAGTGACGAATGACCGCCCATATTTCTGGGAACCGGATTCTCAAAATGTCCATCAGTGCGTTGAACTGCGTTCATTTTCACTAGCGTTTCAAGTCATGAGCACGACTGCCCCCGATATCCAGACTGCCGCCGCAGTAATTGCAACCGCCCAATCAATGGTCGATACCGCCATCGCCACGTTGATTGCCAAAGGTGGGCCAGATGCCAACCAAACATTGGCATATGACATCGCTCACGTTGCAGCAGCAGTCACTACAGCACGCTCACTTCTCCCCTACGGTGCAAAAGGTGTAACTGAAGGAAACATCACTTGTGCATTTACCGCCGACATGGTGCACGACTTTGTATCGCGCCTCATCGGTCGCGAACAACTGTGGGGAGTAGACCCATCAGCCCTTTCTTCTTCTCATGATTTTGTGCAGACCTACCGCGCGCCACAATTCTTGGCCTCGCTCGCAAGTGAATCTGGCCCTCGTCACCTCTCGCAAGATTTCGAAATGGTGCAAGACACCTTCCGTTCGTTTGCCAACAAAGTGGTCGCACCTCATGCTGAACATGTTCATCGCCATAACGGCGATGTACCTGAAGAAGTAATTTCCGGTCTTGCTGAAATTGGCGCATTTGGTCTCAGTGTTCCTGTCGAATACGACGGCTTCAGTGAAGGCGGCGAAGGCGAATACATGGCGTCAGTGATTGCCACCGAAGAATTGTCACGTGCATCTCTCGGAATTGGTGGCTCGCTCATCACTCGCCCCGAAATTCTCACCCGTGCACTTGTAAAAGGTGGCACCGAGGCACAGAAGCACGAATGGCTTCCAAAGCTTGCAAGCACCGAAGTCATGTCAGCTGTTGCAGTAACCGAACCCGATTACGGTTCCGACGTTGCCAACTTGAAGACAACAGCGGTGGAGGCTGCTGGGCCAAACGGTGAAGCCGGATGGCTCATCAATGGTGTGAAGACATGGTGCACCTTTGGTGCGCGCGCCAACGTTCTCATGTTGCTCGCTCGTACAGATCCAGATCGCTCAAAGACCCACCGTGGCCTGTCGCTCTTCATCGTGCCAAAGCCATTGGGTGATGCGCACGGATTCATGTTCACCCAAGACGGTGGCGGAAAAATGGAAGGTCGTCCCATCGACACCATTGGTTACCGCGGAATGCACAGTTACGAAATCGCTATTGAAAACTGGTGGGTTCCTGAAGCAAACCTCATTGGCGAGCGCGATGGTCTTGGAAAAGGTTTCTATTTGCAAATGGCCGGCTTTGAAAATGGTCGTTTGCAAACGGCTGCTCGCGCAGTAGGCGTGATGCAAGCTGCATACGAGGCTGCACTCGACTACGCGAACAACCGCAATGTATTTGGCCACAACATCGGCGAATACGAACTCACACAAGTAAAGCTTGGTCGCATGGCTGTCATCATTCAGGCCTCACGCCAGTTCTCCTACTCAGTTGCACAACTCATGGGTATTGGCGAAGGCGCGATGGAAGCCAGCATGGTGAAGGCATATGTATGCAAGGCCGCCGAATGGGTTACCCGTGAAGCGTTGCAGATTCATGGTGGATACGGATACGCAGAGGAATACAGCGTGAGTCGCTTGTATGTCGATGCTCGCGTGCTTTCAATCTTTGAAGGCGCCGACGAGACTTTGTGCTTGAAAGTTATTGCTAAGAATCTGTGCGATTCAAAGAAATAACTACACCAGTTCTAATAACGACTTAATACGTCGGCACGTCACTAGATCTGTTGCATCGTCGTACGGGTCTACCAATATCGGGATGAGCCCGGCTGCAGTTGCACCACCAACATCCATCACCACGCTGTCGCCCACGTAGGCAATGCGTGATTTGTCGATGCCTTCAAAAAATGGCAAAGCAAAATCAAAAATGTGTGGATCTGGTTTAGTTACTCCCACCACATGACTATCGATAATGCATCGAACGTGTGCGTGTGCACCTAAGCCCACCTGGCAAATTGCACTTCGGTCCAAGATCTCTTCAATCTGTCCGCTGGCGTTGCTGACAACTCCGATTGGCATTCCCTGCTCATTGAGCGCTCGTAGTGCTTCAGCAGAACCAGCCAACGGTGCGCGCCACAAGTGAGCGTGTCGAGTTTTCGACAGCACGAACATGGCCGCTTCACGATTGTGATCAGGAACGCCCACCAATTGCACGTATGCACGGTTGTAAAACGACCAGTCATCTTCCAAGGACCCTTGGCGAGATTTGGCGGCCATGGCCCCGTAATGAGCGCGCACATAGACCGAGTGGTCGGTCTGTGCCCCGTAATAGGAAAGGGTGGGTGCCAGTACTGCCGGATCGGGAATCAAAAAGACCCCACCGGCATCGAACAAGATTGCGTCGTACTCAGGTTTCATCGGCGAGACCTTACGCCCTACGATTGTCACGTGCGTTCACCTCGTGATTTTTTCAAGCCCCTTGCCGCCGGAGCCCCCACTCCCGTCCAGGAAATCCCATTCAAGCCCAGTCGTGTCATCCACTTCTTTCCGCCCCACAACGAAAAGATGGTGTCCAAACTTCCCGACACCATTCCTAATGTCGACATCATCTTGGGCAACCTTGAAGATGCCATCCCGATGGCCGACAAAGAAGCCGCCCGCGCTGGTCTTATCAAAGTGGCAAACGAACTCGATTTTGGCACCACGCAATTGTGGACTCGCGTCAACAGTCTCGATTCCCCATGGTTTCTCGATGACGTGACCGACATTGTTACTAAGGCCGGCGACAAGTTCGACGTAATCATGATTCCCAAAGTGGAAGGACCAGAAGACATTCACTATGTTGACCGCCTTCTTGCTCAACTCGAAGCTCGCGCCGGATTGAAGAAGCCCATTTTGCTTCACGCCATTTTGGAAACCGCTCGCGGTGTAGTGAATGTGGAAGAAATTTGTGGCGCATCACCGCGCATGCAAGGAATCTCACTCGGACCAGCCGACCTTGCTGCAAACCGTCGCATGAAAACCACTCGCGTCGGTGGAGGTCACCCGGACTATGTCGTTCGTGACGACCCACAGGGCGACGATTACCAAGGTGCTCGCGCTACTCACCAGCAAGATCTCTGGCATTACACAATGGCTCGCATGGTCGATGCCTGCGTGATGCACGGCGTGCTTCCGTTCTATGGCCCTTTTGGCGATATCAAAGACACTGTGGCCTGCGAAGACCAATTCCGTAATGCATACCTACTTGGTTGCGTTGGTGCATGGAGCCTTCACCCAGTGCAAATCGAAATCGCCAAGCGCGTCTTTAGCCCACGTCCTGCCGACGTATTGCAAGCACAACGTGTGATCGATGCAATGGGCGACGGTACTGGTGCCATCATGCTCGATGGCAAGATGGAAGACGATGCTTCAGTGAAGCAATGCAAAGTTGTTGTCGAACTTGCTCGTCAACTTGCTGCACGCGACCCTGAACTCGCCGCTTCATACGGTTTCTAATTCCCCACAACACTGAGGAGACATCATGTCTGTACTTCGTCCACGCCGTTCCGCTTTGTATATGCCTGCCGCCAATGAGCGTGCGCTAGAAAAAGCAAAAGGAATTTCTACCGATGCCATCATCTTTGATCTCGAAGATGCAGTGTCACCAGATTCAAAAGACCTTGCGCGTGCGCAAGCTATTGCTGCAGTGAACTCTGGCGAATATGGCAAGCGCGAGCTCACCATTCGTTGCAACGCACTTGCAACACCTTGGGGTCATGCCGATGTTGCCGCAGCTGCAAAAGCATGCGTTTCAGCAGTAGTAATTCCAAAGATCAACTCTGTAGCTGAAGTGAATGAAGTGTCAGCTGCTCTCGATGCTGCCGGCGCACCAAAAGAAATGATGATCTGGGCAATGATCGAAACTCCCACAGCAATCTTTGATTGTCGTGAAATCGCTGCTCATCCGCGCGTTCCTGTTCTCATCATGGGAACAAACGATTTAGCCAAAGAATTGCGTGCCGCACAAGTGCCTGGACGTGCACCTCTGTATCCAAGCTTGCACACAGCATTGCTTGCAGCGCGTGAAGCAGGAAAGACAATTCTCGACGGCGTATATAACGACATTAAGAATGCCGATGGATTCCGCGCCGAGTGTGTACAAGGCGCCGAGATGGGCTTCGATGGAAAGACGCTTATTCACCCCGATCAAGTCGCTGTTGCTAATGACGTGTGGTCACCAAGCGAAGAAGAAGTTGCCCATGCTCGCGAAGTTATTGCAGCGTTCGATGAAGCTCTTGCTGCTGGCAAGGGTGTCGTACAACTCAATGGTCGCATGATTGAAAATTTGCACGTTGCAAACGCTCAGCGTGCAATTGCAATTGCCGACGCCATCGCCGACCTTTAGTAATTACAAATTGGCGCGAAAGAGCGCCAAGGTGCGATCCCACGCAAGCTTCGAAACTTCTGCGTCGTATACCTCTGGGCGTGTGTCGTTGAAGAACGCGTGTTGAGTTCCGGGATACACATGAAATGTGGCGTCCTTACCCTTTGCGCGCAATGTTGCTTCTAGTTCTTTCACTGCCTCGGGTGCCGCAGTACCGCGATC